>NZ_NKUG01000071.1 GCF_014845095.1 Methylobacterium bullatum
TCGCCGATCTGATCGGCGATGGCGGCGAGGCGCGGCAGGTGGATATCGCCGCGCGCCTGGGCGTCGCCCAGCCCACCGTCGCCAAGATGCTCAAGCGCCTCGCCGAGGACGGCCTCGTGCAGCAGCGGCCCTATCGCGGCGTGTTCCTCACCGAGAGCGGGCGCATGCTCGCGGCCCAGAGCCGCGAGCGCCATCGCATCGTCGAGCACTTCCTCTGCGCCCTTGGCGTCAGCGCCGAGACCGCGCGGCGCGACGCGGAGGGGATCGAGCATCACGTCAGCGCCGAGACCCTCGAGGCGTTTCGCGACTTCACGGAGCGCAAGGGCTGAGCGGAACGAGGCCCTGAGCAGGTGCGCGTTGGCACGCCAACGCTTCAGGCGGCTTGGCTCCTCGATGTGTCGCAGGTTTCTATCGCAGAACCGCGGACCACTTCCGCGAAACCCGCTCAGGGTTTTCGCGCCGAGACATGCCGCGTCGAACGGCTCGACGGCAGCGACAAGGTCGTCTCGCGTTCGCGCGAGGGACGGGCGAGCCCGCCGATGTCCCCCCATCCGCCCAATCCGGTCGACCTCGTAAGGAGCGGGGATGCCTGGATGACGCCATCCGCGACGGAGAGGTGGCCGGTGGCGACGCCGCGGATCATCTCGGGGGCGTGTTGCCGGGCGGCGATGCCGTAGAGGGATATGCCCTTGCTGCCGGGAGCCAGGAGCGTGCCGAGGGCGCCCTCCGGCGGGTCACCGGCGAGACGCGTGATCCCCCTGCCGGAATCGAGCACGGCCGCCGCCGCCTCGATCTCGCCGAACGCCAGGAGCTTGCCGGCGCGGGTGATGCGCACCTCGTAGCCGTATCCGTCCCGGTCCCGATACAGGCGGGTCAGGCCGAGCTGAAGCGATTCGCAGATCATCTGGACGTGGTCGCGCGCATAGTCGTCGCTCGTCATGACGGTCGAGAAGACCTCCGGGCCCATCTGCGTGCTGGCCACGATGTGCTTGAGAAACTCGAGCTTGGTCGATTTCTGCCTGACGGCGAGACCCCGTCTCAATCGGTCACCTCCCGCATCGCGTCCGAACGCCGCGGATTCTAACGCGGCGAGGGTTTCCGTTCCGTTGCGAAACTCGGTGGCTCTCGGCGGATCGGCATGCCGATGCCAGCCTGCTTCGGTCATGTTCGAATCGATTCCTCAACGGATGCCGATGCCCACGTGGATCATCCAATCAGACCACCTCATCCTGAGGCGCCCGCGTCAGCGGGCCTCGAAGGAGGCCTCCAGAACCCGGCGCGCGAACTGGCCCCCTCCTTCGAGGCCTCCGCTTCGCTGCGGCGCCTCAGGATGAGGATTCTGCCGGGATGAGAATGGCTTGACGAGGCCGAAGTTCGCCTTCTCCCACCCGACCACCTCAGGATGAGGTAAGCCACTGGAGATACAATTCAAAATGGATTTTGGGCGATGCCGTGGCTCGTCAGGAGCCGGCTGTCCCATGAAGGCTTGCCGCGTCGTCAGTCCGCCGGCCGCCGCGCCGCGCCGCATTCGCGCGCCCTGCCCTCGTCCACAAGGAGTTCCGCCGGTGGCGGATGGCTGAGAAAGCCGGTGGGGCTCGCCGTCAGCCCGTAGGCGCCCGATTGCAGGACGGCCACGAGGTCGCCCGCCGTGAGGTCCGGCAGCGGCGTGGTGCGGGCCAACATGTCGAGGGGCGTGCAGAGCGGGCCGACCACGGCGCAGGGCGAACGCGGGCCGCCGCGATCCACCACGCTCGTCACGGGGTAATCGCGTTTGACCACCTGACCGAGATTGCCGGACGCCGCGAGATGGTGGTGCATGCCGCCATCGGTGATGACGAAGCGGCTGCCCCGCGAGACCTTCACCGCCCTCACCCGCGCCACGTAAAGGCCCGCCGGCCCGGCGAGGAACCGTCCGGGTTCGAGCACGATCCGCGCCTCCCTGAGGCGGGGATCCGACGTCACACGGGCGATGAGCGCCGGCATTCCGTCGCGGATGGCGTCGAGGTCGAGGGCGGCGTCGGTGGAGAAATAGGGGATGCCGAGGCCGCCGCCGAGGTCGATCGTCTCCAGCGGGCGGGCGACCCGGTCGGCCACCCGCTCCGCCAGGGAGAGACCGTAGGCCCATTGCGACAGGAGGGTCGCGGCGACGAGCCCTTGCGTCCCGGCGAAGAGGTGGATGCCGGAGAGATGCAGGCGCGGCTCGGCCTCCACCGCATCGACGACGGCCTCGAGTTCCTCCTCGTCGAAGCCGAAGGGCGAGGGCTTGCCGCCCATCCGCATGGCGCCTCCCTGTGCGTCGGGCCCCGGATTGATCCGGATCGCCACCCGCTGGACGGTGCCGTGGCGCTCCGCGGCCTCGGCCACGCGCCTCATCTCCTCCCCGTTCTCCAGATGGATCTCGCCGATCCCGCCGGCGACCGTCGCCTCGATGTCGGCGTCGCTCTTGCCCGGCCCGGCGAACAGGATGTGGCGCGGATCGACACCGGCCGCCCAGGACGCGGCGAATTCCGCAGCCGATGCGATCTCGGCCCCCGCCCCCTCGTCACGGAAGACGCGGATGATCGCGGGGGCCGGGTTGGCCTTCACCGAGTAATCCACCACCGCGAAGCCGGCGACCGCCCCCGCGAGGTCGCGATAGGCGCGGCGCAAGAGGGCGGCGTCGTAGACGAAGAACGGCGTGCCGTGGGTCTCGGCGAGGCCGCGAAGATCGAGGCCGCCCACATGGAGCACGCCGTCGCGTCGCGAAAAGTTGGCGGAGACGAGGCGGTCCGCGAGGCTGTCGCCGATCGGGTCAGACATAGCTCGTCCGTTCCGCCACGAGGCGCTTGTAATCGACCTTGCCGTTGGGCGTCGTGGGCAGGGCCGGGACGGTCTCGACGGCGCGCGGAACCATGTGCGGAGGCAGCGTCCGCCGCACGGCCTGCAGCACCTCGTCCGGAGCGGGGCCGCTCCCGGCCGGCACGGCGACGGCGTGGATGCGCTGCCCGAGGCCGGGATCGGCCAGACCGATCACCGCCACCGCCCGGAACGCGCCGGTCTCCATCAGCGCCTCCTCCACCTCGGTGGGGCTCACGCGGAAGCCGGCGCTCTTGATCATCGCGTCCTCGCGGCCGAGGAAGCGGAAATAGCCGCCCTCGTCCTCCACCACGAGGTCGCCGGAGCGGCAGACGAGGGTGCCGTCCTGCGGGAAACGCGGGTCCGGCACCAGGACGCGGGCCGTATCCTCCGGCCGGTTCCAGTAGCCGAGGGACACGGTGGGGCCGCGATGGTGGAGGATGCCGGGCTCGCCGGGCCGGGTCCGCCGCCCGTCGGCGTCCACGGCGAAGATCTCGGTCTCGGGGATGGCGCGGCCCATGGAGCCTGGCCGCACGTCGATCTCGCCCGGAGGCAGGTAGGTGGAGCGGAAAGCCTCGGTGAGGCCGTACATCAGCACGATATCGGTGTGCGGGAGCGCCCTGCGCAGGCGCGCCACGGTCTCCTGCGGCACCGCGCCGCCCGAATTGGTGAGGATGCGCAAACACGACAGATCCGCCTTGCCGAGCCTCGGCGCCGCGCGGGTCAGCAGGGTCCAGAGGGTCGGGACACCGGCCAGAACCGTGATCCGGTGATGTTCGACGGCACGCACCACCTCGTCGCCGAAGCGGAACTCGAGGAGGACGAGGCAGGCGCCCTGCTCGACGCTCGTGAGGAGCTGGTTGAGGCCGTAATCGAACGAGAACGGAAGGACGGAGAGGATGCGGTCCTCGAGCGCGATCGCGAGATAGCTGCGCACGATCCGCGTGCCGGCCAGGAGATTGGCGTGGCTGAGCATCACGCCCTTCGGCAGCCCGGTGGAGCCGGACGTGTAGAGGATCGCCGCGAGGCCGGGCGGCGGAGCGGTGACGGTGTCGGGGGCGAGCCTGACGATCAGCGGGTGTGCGAGCCCTCCCCCCTCTGCGGGGGGAGGGTAGAGGGTGGCGTCGGTGACGAGGAACCGTGCCCCGCAATCGGCCAGGATATGCCGGACCTGACGCGGGCGCAGGCTCGGATGGATCGGCACGACGACCGCCCCGACCCGGCTGATGGCAAAGATGGCCACGCATTCGGCGATGGATTTCGGAAGTAGGATCGCGATCCGGTCGCCGGGTTCGGCGCCGTCCTCGCGCAGCCTCCGAGCCAGCCGCTCGACCTCGGCCCGCAACCCGCCATAGCTCAGCCGTTCGTCGCCGGAGACCAGGGCGATCCGCTCGGACGCGCAGGCCGGACCGTCGAGGAGATCGGGTAGCAGGGCGGGCGCCGGCATGGGGCTAAGCGGGTTCGGCAAAAGGGGTCACCGGTTTTGCGTCCTCGGACCCGCTCAGGGTTGCGCCCCGACCCGCTTGGCCTCGACGAAGGCGGCCAGGGCGTCGACGCTCTCGAAATGCGCGAGCGCGAAGGCGTCCTCCTCGATTTCGAAGCCGAACCGGTCGCCGAGCTCCATCATCAGGTCGAGCACGCCGATGGAATCGAGGGCATCGCTGGTGACGAGGGAGGTCGATCCGGTCACCGCACCCGGCGCGAGGCCGGGATTGCGACCGGCGATGAAGGCGAGGATCGCCTCGCGCGCGGCGGCATGTGTCTCGACCACGTTCCGGTCCCCCATCGGCCGTCCCGTCGGCCGTCGCCGCCCATAGCGATGTCGGCCGGGCAAGTCCATGAGCCCCTCCCCGAAGCGGCCTTCGGGCGGTAAGCAACCTGCACAATAACGGCGTCGCCCATCGGCCGGTCCGATCGGATACGCCCAATGAGCGATTGCCAGGGGGCGTGGCGAAATCTAGGTTCTGCGCGTCAAGACCAAGGATAAAGCCGATTCTCGTGGTGTGAATACATGAGAATTCCTCCTGCATTCGAGCGGGGCTGCCATGACACATGACACGATCCGGCGATCGACGGCCGAGTTTTTCGGGACGTTCTGGCTGACCTTCGGAGGCTGCGGCGCGGCCATCGTCTCCGCATCCTACCCCGCCCTCGGCATCGGCTTTCTCGGCGTGGCCCTCGCCTTCGGGCTCACGGTGCTGACCATGGCCTATGCGGTGGGGCATATCTCGGGTGGCCATTTCAACCCGGCCGTCACCCTCGGCCTGTGGTCGGCCGGACGCTGCGCCGACCATCACGTGGTCCCCTACATCGTGGCGCAGGTCGTCGGAGCGGTGTTCGGCGCGGGCGTGCTCTACCTCGTCGCCTCCGGCAAGGCCGGATGGGTGCCGGGCGGTTTCGCCTCGAACGGCTACGGCGAGCTCAGCCCGGGCAAGTACGGATTGCTCTCCTGCTTCCTGGTGGAGGCCCTCGCGACCTTCTTCTTCCTGTTCATCATCATCGGAACGACGTCGAAGGGCGCGGCCACCGGGTTCGCCGGCATTCCCATCGGCTTCGCCCTGGTCCTGATCCACCTGATCTCGATTCCGATCACCAACACCTCCGTCAACCCGGCGCGCAGCAGCGGCCCGGCCCTGTTCGCGGGCGCGGAGGCCATGGGGCAGCTCTGGCTGTTCTGGCTGGCGCCGATCCTCGGTGCGGTCACGGCGGGCGCCATGGCGCGCTGGCTCTACGAGCCGGACACGCTGATCGAGACCACGATCGTGGAGAAGCGGTCGGCGGCGTGAGGTTCGACCGGCCGAGCGGTTGGGCCGTCGGGGCCGAGGTCCGCCCTCTCCCACCCGACGACCTCATCCCGGGGCGCCGTGAAGCGGCCTCCATGACCCGGAGTGCCCGCTGGAGCCCTCCTTCGAGGCCTTCGCTTCGCTCCGGCGCCTCAGGATGAGGATTCTGGTGGGATGAGAAGGGGTTGACCGGGGCCGACACTTCCCTCTTCCCACCCATCCACCTCATCCTGAGGTGCCCGCGCCAGCGGGCCTCGAAGGAGGCCTCCATGACCCGGAGTGCCCGCTGGAGCCCTCCTTCGAGGCCTCCGCTTCGCTCCGGCGCCTCAGGATGAGGATTCTGGTGGGATGAGAATAGGTTGACCGGGGCCGACATTTTCCTCTTCCCACCCATCCACCTCATCCTGAGGTGCCCGCGCCAGCGGGCCTCGAAGGAGGCCTCCAGAACCTGGAGCGCGAACGGGAAGCTCCCTCCCCTCTAACTCTGCCAGACCCGCGGCATCGGCATGCCCCGGTAAGCCACGAGGAGGCGCGCGGCCGTCGCCCGCAGGGCGTCGGGGGCGGCGCTCAGGAATCGGGCAACGAGGTGCCCGTTCCAGGCACTGGCGGCGACGTCGACCCCCGGTGACGCGAGCGCGTCCACGTGGCTGCGGAACGCCTCCAGCCGCGCCTCGGCATCGGGCGAGACGTCGAGGAGTGTCGCCATGGCCCGGGCGCCGCCGCCGAGGGCGGTCCGCTCCAGCAGGGCCGTGATCGGACCGTCGAAGGCGAGGGATTCGGCATAGGCCAGACGCCCGCCCCGGCGGATGCACCACGCATCCCGGAACAGGCCGGAATCCAGGCGCTCGTGCCGGGCGGTGCGCCCGAAGACGACGGCCTCGAAAGCGAGCAGCCGCGCATCCGGGGCGAGATCGGCCTCGAACCGCCGCTCCAGCCGCGCCCGGTCGAACAGGATGGTCTCCTGCGGCAGCCAGTCGAGGCGTGCCCCCTCGGCGAGCACCGCCCGCGTGCCCACATGGCTCGACGGTCCGTCGGATTTGTAGATCTTCTCGGCGGCGGTGGTGGTGAGGACGAGATGGGCGCCCGGGCCGATCTCCGCCTCGACCCGGAACCCGTCGCCGCAGGCGATGCCGCCCGCCGTGTTCAAGAGGACCGCCTCGCAGGCCCCCGCGGCGTGGCGCGGAAGCCGCAGGCGAAGCGGCCCGGCCTCGGAGAGGTCGGCCACATGCGTGCCGATCCCGTGGCGGACGACGCGCACGCGGACGCGCCCGTCGGAACGCTGCCGCGCCGGCGCCGCATCGGGGGACGGCACGGCGATACTTAATCCATCATGGGCCACGCGCGTGCGGGCTCGGTCGTTCGCCGCCTCAGGCCGGTCCCGTGGCGACGGGCCGCGCGGGGTCGACGCCCCATTCGGACCAGGAGCCGTCATAGAGCGCGCGGGGGGGATGACCGAGGGTATCGAGGGCCAGCGCGACGATGGCCGCCGTCACGCCCGAGCCGCAGGTGGTGACCACGGGGCGGGCCGGATCGACGCCGGCATCGGCGAAGACCTTGCGCAGGGCATCCGCGTCCTTCAACCGGCCGTCGGCCTGGAGCGCGGAATAATGGACGTTGCGCGCGCCCGGCATGTGGCCGGGGCGCACGCCGGGGCGCGGCTCGGCCTCCTCGCCGCGAAAACGCGGGGCGGAGCGGGCATCGACCACCTGGGCCGAGCCGGTCTCGAGGGCGCGGGCGACGTCGGCGGCATCGGCCACGGCCCCGTGGTCGAGGCGCGCGGAGAAATGGCGCCGGTCGCGGCGGGGGCCGTCGCCATCCTCGGTGGGACCGCCGGCGGCGAGCCAGGCCGGAAAGCCGCCCTCCAGGATCTGCACGTCGCGCACGCCGAAGGTGCGCAGCATCCACCAGACGCGGGGCGCGGAGAACAGGCCCATCCCGTCATAGACGACGATGTGCATGCCGTCGCCGATGCCGAGCTCGCGCATGCGCGAGGCGAAGACCTCCGGCCGGGGCAGCATGTGCGGCAGGGGCGAGGTCTCGTCGCTCATGGCGTCGATGTCGAAGCGGATCGCGCCGGGGATGTGGGCGGCCTCGTATTCGGCTGCGGCATCGCGCCCCTGGGCGGGCAGGTACCACGACGCATCGAGCACGATGATGCCCGGCGCGCCGAGACGCTCCTTGAGCCAGCCGGTCGTGACGAAATGCGAAGGCGCCATGTCTGCTCTGTCCGATCATAAGGAGGTCGACGCCACTCAACCACATCCGCCCCCGGCTTGCACAGTCGCAGGCTCGCCGGGGCGGCACCTTGCGCACGCCCCATCTTGCACAGGCGCCACGTTGAGGCGAAAGCTCCCCGCAATGACCAGCCATCGCCACAGACGTCATCCGGAGGCCGCCCGATCGTGACTCCGCGCGAGACGTTCCACATCGAGATCCTCGGCTCCGACGACGAGGGCGAGGACCGCGTGCGCCAGCGCCTGTCGATCCGTGCCAGCGGGGCGGAGAGCGCCACGGAGCGCGCGCTCCTCCTGTTCGCGCGGGCACGGGCGCCGCAGCGCTCCGGCGGACCGGCCGAGGCGGTGCGCGTCATCGACGGGGCCGGGACGGAGGTGTTCCACCGGACCCGCTTCGACGAGACCGCCTGACCATGCGCCTCCTCGCGGCCCTCGGCGCGATGCTGCTGTTCGCCGGCCTGTTCGTGCGCAGCTACACCGTGCCTCCGGCTCCCGACCGGCGGGGCGGCACCACCCTGGCCCTGGCCTATCCCAACCGCGCCCTGTTCGGCAGCCCGCGCGGCGATTGCGTCGGCACGCCCCCGGACGAGGTGGTCATCGCCTGCCTGATCGGCTCCGTATCCCGGTTCCGCGCCGAATCGATGCCCCTCGTCCAGCTCCCCTTCTGCGGCACCTGCTACGGCCTGTCCCAGAGCATCGCCGCCCTCGGCCGCGACGAGACGGCGGTCCGGGCCAAGCTCGATCAGATGGCGCGATACGGGTGGTAACCCCCGCGCCCGGCGAATGGCTCGGGCACCACGTTGACTTCGCAGGCGCGAAAGCGCATATCGCAGTCGCAGCGTCAGCGGCCGTGACAGGTTCGCTTGAGAGGGCTGCGTGACGGATCGCCGATTGCGCGTCAGCGCGGCCCAAGCGACCTGAGCCCCTCTCTTCAACGTGCATGCACCCGGATCGCCCCATCACGCGGGCGGCCTCCAGCTCAACGGACCAGCCCCTTCGACAAGACGGCCATCGTTTCGGTGGTGTCCGGCCGGTCCCGCTGCCTGAAAGTCTACCCTTGACCCAATTCACCGATTTCGGCCTCGCAGAGCCCGTTCTGCGCGCCCTGGATGAGGCCGGCTACAAGACCCCGACCCCGATCCAGGCCCAGGCCCTCCGCCCCGCCATGGAAGGCCGCGACCTCTGCGGCATCGCCCAGACCGGCACCGGCAAGACCGCGGCCTTCGCGCTGCCGATCCTGCATCGCCTCGCCCAGAACCCGCGCAAGGCCATCCGCCGCGGCTGCCGCGTGCTGGTGCTCTCGCCCACCCGCGAGCTCGCCAACCAGATCGCCGAGAGCTTTTCCGACTATGGGAAATACCTGTCGTTCACCAACACCGTGGTGTTCGGCGGCGTCACCATCTCCCGTCAGGAGAAGGCGCTCGCCAACGGCGTCGACATCCTCGTCGCCACGCCGGGCCGCCTCATGGACCTCATCGAGCGCCGCTCGCTGACCCTCGAAGCCGTCGAGATCCTCGTCCTCGACGAGGCCGACCAGATGCTCGACCTCGGCTTCATCCACGCCCTCAAGCGCATCGTGAAGATGCTGCCGAAGGAGCGCCAGAGCCTGTTCTTCTCGGCCACCATGCCGAAGAACATCGCGGGCCTCGCCGACCAGTATCTCCGCGACCCGGTGCAGGTCGCCGTCACCCCCGTGGCGACCACCGCCGAGCGCGTCACCCAGGAAGTCATCTTCGCCCATACCGGCGCGAAGCAGGCCCTGCTCAACCACATCCTGCGCGACCCGAAGATCGAG
This sequence comes from Methylobacterium bullatum, assembly GCF_014845095.1. Taxonomy (GTDB): domain Bacteria; phylum Pseudomonadota; class Alphaproteobacteria; order Rhizobiales; family Beijerinckiaceae; genus Methylobacterium; species Methylobacterium bullatum. The sequence goes on from NZ_NKUG01000071.1 coordinate 9,648, forward strand.
CGCGTGCTCGTCTTCACGCGGACCAAGCACGGCGCCGACCGCGTCGTGCGCGGCCTGGAGAAGGTCGGGATCAACGCCTCCGCCATCCACGGCAACAAGTCCCAGCCGCAGCGTGAGCGGGCTCTCGCCGCGTTCAAGGACGGGTCCTGCCGGGTGCTGGTCGCCACCGACATCGCCGCCCGCGGCATCGATGTCGAGGCGGTGAGCCACGTCATCAACTACGACCTGCCCAACGTGCCCGAGAGCTACGTCCACCGCATCGGCCGCACCGCGCGCGCCGGGGCGAACGGGCTCGCCATCTCGTTCTGCAACGACGAGGAGAAGGCCTACCTGCGGGATATCGAGCGCACCACGCGCCAGAAGATCCCCGTCGGCGCCTTCCCCGAAGGCTTCAACCCGCCGACCCGCCAGGAGGCCGCCGAGGCCGCCCAGGCCGAGGAGCGCCGTCCGGCGCCCCAGGGCCAGCGTCCCGGCCAGCGCCAGGGCCAGCGTCCCGGCGGCGGTCGTCCCGGCGCCGGTGCCCGTCCGGGCGGCGGTCGCGGTGGCCAGCCCGCCGGGCAGGCCCGGTCCGGCCGTCCCCAGGAAGGCCGCGGCGATCGTCCGTCGGAAGGACAGGGCCGCGGCCCCCGTCCCGACCAGCGCGGCGACAACCGCGCTCCGCGCCAGGGCGAGCGCCCGCGCAGCGGCGGCGCCGGCAGCAATGCCGGCGGCGAAGGCCGTGCCATCGGCTGGCTCGATCGCTTCCCGCGTTCCTGATCTCACTTAACGTTGCGATGGTCGGGTTCGCCCGGCCCGACGCCGCCCCGGATCGTCCGGGGCGGCGTTGTCGTGTCCGGGCTCGCTGCCGGGACGGGATTGCCGACGGGCGATTCCGCGCCATCTGACCCTATGGCGGTCATCGCCGCGAGGGAGGCGTGGACATGCGTTTCGAACTCTACCGGGATTCGGGTGGCGAGTGGCGCTGGCGCCTCCGTGTCACCAACGGCAACGTCATCGCCGATTCGGCCGAGGGTTATGCCCGCCGGGAAGATTGCGAGCACGGCATCACCCTGGTGAAGGGCTCGGCCGAGGCCAGCGTGGTCGACATGACGCTGAAGATCGCCTGACCCGTCCACCCGGCCCCGCTCGGGCGAAGGCCGTTCGCCACAAGGCTAACCGTTAAGCTTGCCGGCAGGGGGCATGAAACGGTTTGCCGATTCCGTGAGTTCGGCTGACGGCCAAGCATGCATTCCCGCGCGTGCCGTCGTATCATCACCGTCGTTCGATCATCTGAGGAGTCATGAACGTGTTGAGGAAACTCCTTCTGGCCGCATTGCTGGCCCTGGGCTTCGCCGCCCTGGCCCCCCAGGGCGCTTCGGCCGCGCCCATCGGCCCGGTTTCCGCACTTCAGAGCGAGGCCGCACCGGCCGTCGTCGAGAAGGCGCAGTATTACTACCGCCGGCCGTATTACCGTCGCCCGTTCTACGGTCGCCCCTATTACGCCCGCCCGTATTACCGTCGTCCGTACTTCGCGCCGCGTCCGTTCTACCGTCGCCCGTACTACGCCCCGCGCCGGTTCTACGGCCCGCGTCGCTTCTACTACTGAGTCGGCCACGCCGGCCGGTTTCGAGGCCCGGTCGTCCCCTTCGGGACGACCGGGCTTTTTCTTGACCTGACGCCACCTCTCGGCCGATGCAGGAGGCCAAGCCGCGCCTCGGACGAACCAAGGCCGCGCCTCGGACGAACCAAGGCCGGCGGCGATCAGGGTGGAGACCGCAATGGGCGAGACCAGCGATCCGCGTGGGGACCTCACGGTGCGCACCATCGCGATGCCGGCCGACACCAACGCCAATGGCGACATCTTCGGCGGCTGGGTGATGTCGCAGATGGACCAGGCCGGGGGCATCGCCGGCGTCGATCAGGCGCAGGGCCGCGTGGTCACCGTGGCCGTCGATGCGATGACCTTCATCCGCCCGGTGCGGGTGGGCGACGTGCTCTGCGTCTATACCCGGGTGGAGAGTGTCGGCCGCACCTCCATGAAGATCCAGGTCGAGGCCTGGGCCCGGCGCTTCCGCACCAAGCTGCGCGAGAAGGTGACCGAGGCAACCTTCACCTTCGTGGCCATCGACGACGACGGTCGCCCGCGCCGGCTTCCCAAGCCGGAGCCGGAGAGTTCTTCGCCGGAGCCGTGAGGACCTGAGAGGCGGGCATCAAACGTTCGGAGGGGCCACGCGCTGGCGCAGGCCGGTGATGACGGCCTTCAGGACGTCGGAATCGACCTGGTGCCCCGTGGCCGAACGGACGGCGTCGACCCGGTCGTGGACGAAGGCGAGCTTGGCGATGACGGCCGGGGTCAGCTTGAAGGGATAGAGCGCGGGCTGCCCCATGCTCCGGCTGAGGGAATTCACCGCGTAGGTCAGCGGCAGCCAGACCGAGACCAGCCGGTCGAGGTCGGGGGACTGGTATGGATCGAAATCGATCACCACGGCCTCCGGCGCGCTGCTGCGCAGGCGCGGCCGCAGGTGGAGCTCGAAGGCGCTCGCCGTCTCCACCGTGTCGACGATGTGGAGGTAATGCGCCCAGGTCTCGGCGAAATCCTCCCACGGGTGGCTGGTGGCGTAGGCGCTGACGTAGGATTCCTGCCAGTCCGGCGGCGCGCCCTGGGCATAGTAGCGCTGCAGGGCCATGCCGTAGCTGGCGCGCTCGTCTCCGAACAGGTCGCGGAACGCCCAGATGCTCGGGTCGTAGCGGACGAGGACGTTCCAGAAATAATGCCCGATCTCGTGGCGGAAATGCCCGAGAAGCGTGCGGTAATACTCGCCGAACAGCATCCGCCGGCGCTCGCGCTCGACGTCGTCGGCCTCGGCGATGTTGAGGGTGATGAGGCCGCTGCGATGCCCGGTGAGGACGGGCGGGCCGACGCTGTAGCTCTCGGCCGGATCCACCAGGAAATCGAAGGCGAGGCCCGTGGCCGGGTTCTCCTCCCGCGTCATCAGGGGCAGGTCCAGGCGCAGGAGCGAGTAGAACAACCGGTGCTTGGCCGCCTCGATCTGGCGCCAGCGGGTGAGGTTCCAGTCGAGGGTCAGGTCCGGGACAACGCGGTTGTGCCGGCAGGAGGTACAGTAGCGGTCCGCGCTGTCCTCCGGCACCAGCCAGTTGCACGCGTGGTAATCGGCATTCGCGCAGAAGCGGTACTTTTGGGCCGGGTCGGCATAGGCGTGCCAGACCGAACCGGAGGGTTCGAGGGCCGACATCTCATGCGACTGGCAGACATAGCCGAGCCGCCGCTGGCAGCTGTCGCATTCCGTGCTCTCGAAGCTCACCGGCTGGTCGCAGGCCTGGCACTGAAAGACCTTCATCGGGCGGCCGCGCCCGCCGGACGGACGCCGCGGAGGGCGAGCGGGAGCGCGTCGCGGCGGCGTCCCGCGCCACGATGCACGGAATTTGCTTCACGCCCGGCGACGGGCCGCATCGCCACGCCGTATGTCTGAACTGCCAGGGCCAAGATCCTCACGCGATGAACGTCTTCGCCTTCCACCACCCGGTCGGGCAACGTCGCTGTAGACTAGCACCGAATTCGACTGCCGTCGGCGCTGTTCCCGGCCTATGGTCATTCGGCCTCGAAACGCCGATGACAGCCGGGATGCGCTTCGGCGATGCGCTCCGGCTTCCCGCCGCCGGCGCGCGTTCATCGCGCGCCCGGCACCACGTCTGAACCAGCGGGAGTCCCCGTGTCCATCAAAGCCGCCCTCCACCACGTCACCCACTACAAATACGATCGGCCGATCCAGCTCGGACCGCAGGTGATCCGCCTGCGCCCCGCGCCGCATACGCGCTCGTCCGTGCCGGCCTATTCCTTGAAGATCCTGCCGGAGAACCACTTCATCAACTGGCAGCAGGACCCGAACGGGAACTGGCTCGCCCGGCTGGTCTTCCCCGAGCGGACCACCGAGCTGAAGATCGAGGTCGATCTGATCGCCGAGATGGCGGTGATCAACCCGTTCGACTTCTTCGTGGAGGACTACGCCCAGACCCGCCCCTTCGCCTACGAGAGCGACCTCACGGCGGAGCTGAAGCCCTATCTCGTCACCGACGACGCCACGGGACCGGAGATCGACGCGCTGCTCGAGCGGCTGCCCGAACAGCCCAACACCGTGCTCTTCCTCGTGGCCCTCAACGCCATGATCGCCTCCGAGGTGACCTACGGCGTGCGCATGGAGCCGGGCGTCCAGACGCCGGCCGAGACGCTGACCCTGAAGAGCGGCTCCTGCCGCGACTCCGCCTGGCTCCTGGTCCAGGTGCTGCGCCGCATCGGTCTCGCAGCACGGTTCGTCTCCGGCTACCTGATCCAGCTCATTCCCGACACGACGGCGGTGGACGGCCCGGCCGGCACCTCCACCGACTTCACCGACCTGCACGCCTGGGCCGAGGTCTACCTGCCGGGCGCCGGCTGGATCGGCCTCGACGCCACCTCCGGTCTCCTCTGCGGCGAGGGCCACATCCCGCTCGCCGCCACCCCGCACTACCAGTCGGCCGCGCCGATCTCGGGCCTCGCCGAACCCGCCGAAGTGGAGTTCGGCTTCGAGATGACGGTGACCCGCGTGGCCGAGGCGCCGCGCATCACCAAGCCCTTCTCCGAAGAGGTCTGGGCCAAGATGGATGCCCTGGGCGAGCGGATCGACGTCGATCTCGCCGAGCAGGACGTCCGCCTGACCATGGGCGGCGAGCCGACCTTCGTCTCCATCGACGATTTCGAATCGGCCGAGTGGAACGCCGCCGCCGTGGGGCCGACCAAGCGCGGCCTCGCCGACAAGCTGATCCGGCGCCTGCGCACCCGCTTCGGGCCGGGCGGCATGCTGCATTACGGCCAGGGCAAGTGGTATCCGGGCGAGAGCCTGCCGCGCTGGGCCTTCGCCCTGTACTGGCGCCGGGACGGCAAGCCGATCTGGAGCAATCCGGACCTCGTCGCCAAGGAGGACGGCCCGCGTGACGCCACCTCCAGCAAGGCGAAGGCGCTGATCGACGGCGTCGCCAAGCGCCTTGGCCTCGAAACCTACGTGTTCCCCGCCTTCGAGGACCCGATCTACTGGGAGGAGAAGCGGGAGGAGCTGCCGATCAACGTCACCACCTCGGACGCCAAGTTCCCGAACCCGGAGACCAATGCCCGCATCGCGCGGGTGTTCGACCGCGGCCTAGGCGAGGCCGCCGGTTATGCCCTCCCCCTGGCGAGCCTGCCGCTCGGCAAGGACGATCCCGACGACCGCCGCTGGATCTCGGAACCCTGGCAGTTCCGCCGCACCCACGCCTTCCTGACGCCGGGCGATTCACCGGTGGGGTATCGCCTCCCCCTGAGCTCGCTGCCCTTCGTTCCGCCGGAGCACTACCCCTACTACCAGCCCCAGGATCCGCTTGAGGAGCGGGGCGCCCTCCCCGAGGGTCATCCCGGCACGAAGACCGAGAACGGATCGGGCGTCACCGGCGTCGCCGTGCGCACGGCCCTCGCCGTCGAGCCGCGGGACGGGGTGCTGCGGGTGTTCATGCCGCCGCTGCAGCGGGTGGACGAGTATCTCGAACTCATCGGCCATCTCGAGGCCGTCGCCGCCGAGCTGAAGCAGCCCCTGCATATCGAGGGCTACGAGCCGCCGTTCGATCCGCGCCTGAACGTCATCAAGGTCACGCCCGATCCGGGCGTCATCGAGGTCAACGTGCATCCCGCCACCTCCTGGCGCGAGGCCGTGACCATCACGAGCGAGCTCTACGAGGATGCCCGCCAGATCCGCCTGGGCGCGCAGAAGTTCATGACCGACGGCCGCCATACCGGCACCGGCGGCGGCAACCACGTGGTGCTGGGCGGCGCGACGCCCAACGATTCGCCGTTCCTGCGCCGGCCCGACCTGCTGAAGAGCCTCGTGCTCTACTGGCAGCGCCACCCCTCGCTCTCCTACCTGTTCGCCGGCCTCTATATCGGCCCGACGAGCCAGGCGCCGCGCATGGACGAGGCCCGGCACGACGGGCTCTACGAGCTCGAGATCGCCATGGCGCAGGTGCCCAAACCCGACGAGCCCAACATCCCGCGCTGGCTGGTGGACCGGATCTTCCGCAACATCCTCGTGGACGTCACCGGCAACACCCACCGCTCCGAGATCTGCATCGACAAGCTCTACTCGCCGGACGGCCCCACCGGCCGCCTCGGCCTCTTGGAGTTCCGCTCCTTCGAGATGCCGCCGGACCCGCGCATGAGTCTGGCCCAGCAACTCCTGCTGCGGGCCATCGTCGCCTGGGCCTGGCGCGAACCCCAGGAAGGCGGCTGTGTCCGTTGGGGCACGGGCCTGCACGATCGCTTCATGCTGCCCCACTTCCTCTGGACGGACTTCCTCGGCGTGCTGGAAGACCTCCGCCAAGCCGGTTACGACTTCGACCCGGCGGCGTTCCAGGCGCAGTACGAGTTCCGCTTCCCCGTCTTCGGCACGGTGGAGCAGGGCGGCGTCAAGCTGGAACTGCGGCAGGCACTGGAGCCCTGGCACGTGCTGGGCGAAGAGGGGACGATCGGTGGAACGGTGCGGTACGTGGACAGCTCGGTGGAGCGTCTGCAGGTCAAGGTCGAGGGCTTCGTGCCCGGCCGCCACATCATCAGCTGCAACGGCCGGCGCCTTCCGATGACGAGCACCGGCACGGTGGGCGAAGCGGTGGCGGGCCTGCGCTTCAAGGCGTGGCAGCCGGCCTCCTCGATGCATCCGACGATCCCCGCGCATTCGCCTCTCACCATCGACATCCTCGATGCGTGGAGCGGACGCTCGATCGGCGGCTGCCGCTACCATGTCAGCCATCCCGGCGGGCGCAACTACGAGACCTTCCCGGTGAACACCTACGAGGCCGAGGGGCGCCGTCTCGCGCGCTTCCAGGCCCACGGCCACACCCCCGGCAAGGTCGAGATGCCGGTCGAGGAGATCAGCCGCGAGTTCCCGCTCACCCTCGATCTCAGAACGCCAGCACCCCGATGACCCAAATGGCCGAGGCGCAAGCCGGAGGAACGGCGTCGCATGTCGCGCGCTGGACCTCGGACTACCGGCCTCGGCCCGGAATCCCGGACGAGTTCGCGGGGCCGGACGGGCCTCGCGAAGGCGTTTCCGAAGGGCCTTGCAAAGGGGCCTGGCCACGCCTGCTCGACCGCCTCGGCGCCCTCAGCGGCGCCGAGATCACCGCCCGCTTCGCCTCGGCCGAGCGGCACATCCGCGATACCGGCATCTCGTATCGGATCTACGGCGACCAGCGCGAGCATGCCTGGCCGCTCAGTTCCCTGCCCCTGGTGATCGAGGGTGCCGAATGGCGCGCCCTCAGCGCCGGCATCGTCCAGCGGGCCGGGCTGATGGAATCCATCGTCTCGGACATCTACGGCCCCGGCCGGATGGTGTCGGAAGGGGTGCTGCCGGCCGCCCTGGTGGCCGGTGCGCCGGAATTCCTGCGCCCGCTCTCGGGGGTGACGCCGCCGGGCGGGCGCTGGCTCAAGCTCTATGCCGCCGATATCGGCCGGGGGCCGGACGGGCGCTGGCGGGTGCTCGCCGACAGGACCCAGGCGCCCTCCGGCCCCGGCTACGCGCTGGAGAACCGGATGGTGCTGACCCGCGCCTTCCCGGACCTCTATGCCGACCTTCATGTCGAGCGCCTCGCCCCGTTCTTCCAGGCGTTTCGCGACGGGCTGGTCATGGGCGCGCAGCGCAGCGACCCGCGCATCGGCCTGCTGACGTCCGGCCCCTTGAGCTCGACCTATGTGGAGCAGGCGGCGCTGGCGCGCTATCTCGGCCTGCTGCTGGTGGAGGGCGACGACCTCGTGATGCAGGACGGGGTGCTGCACGTGCGCACCGTCTCGGGCCTCAAGCGCATCGACGCCCTGTGGCGGCGCATCGATTCCGACTATCTCGACCCGCTCGAACTCAACCCGGCCTCGCGCCTCGGCGTGTCCGGCGTGCTGGAGGCCCTGCGCGACGGCAGCCTCGTCGTCGGCAACATGCCGGGTTCCGGCATCCTGGAATCGGGGGCGCTCGGGGCCTATCTGCCGCGCATCGCACGCTACTTCCTCGGCACCGACCTCAGCCTCCAGGGGCCGAAGAGCTGGTGGTGCGGCGATCCCGAATCCCTGGCCCATGTGCGCGACAACCTCGAACGGCTGGACCTGCGGCCGGTGGCGACCCCGACCAAGGGCATGGGGCGCGACGCCATCCTCGGGCCGCACGCCATCGTCGCCGAGCGCGAGCGCGTGGTGGCCGCCCTGCGCGACCGTCCGTTCGACTACGTGGCGCAGGAGCACGCCCCCCTCTCCACCATGCCGGGCTGGGAGCCCGGCCCCGACGGGATGCGCCTCGTGCCCCGCCCCTTCGTGCTGCGCGTCTTCGCGGCGGCGACGCCCGACGGCTGGCGGGTGATGCCCGGCGGCTTCTGCCGCATTTCCGAGCGGCCCGACGTGAACCCGATCGAGATGCGGGCCGGGATCAAGTCGGCGGATGTGTGGGTGCTCTCGGACGGCCCGGTGGAGCCCGTCTCGCTGATGCATCCGGGCGCCCCGCGCGTGCGCCGCATCGCCGGCCACCTGCCGTCGCGGGCGGCCGACAACCTGTTCTGGTTCGGCCGCTACGTGGAGCGGGCGGAGGCGGTGATCCGCCTCGTCATCGCCCATCTCGGCAGCGTCGGGAACGCGGTGATCGCCGACATGGCCGGCACCGAGAGCGCGCCCACCGCTCTCCGCATCCGCGCCCTGCTGGACGAATGGGGCGCCATCGAAGCGCCCGACCTGCCGACGGCGAAACTCGCGCAGGAGGCCCTGAGCGGGCGGGCGACCTACGGGTCTGCCCTGTCGCACAGCCTGTCGGCGCGCCACAACGCGGCCTCCCTGCGCGAGCGGCTGTCGAGCGAGGCCTGGCGCGCCCTGGCCGATCTGAAGGACCTCCTCGACCTCGACGAGGCCAGGGACCTGGCCGAGGCCGAACTCCTCGGGCTGGCGGAGCGGGCGCTCGGCCACATCGCCGCCCTGGCGGGGCTGGCGCAGGAGAACATGAACCGCACGGCGGGCTGGCACTTCGTCGATCTCGGCCGCCGGATCGAGCGGGCGATCAACACCTGCTCCTTCGCCGCCCGTTTCGCGGGGGACGAGGCGACGGCCGAGGATCTCGGCGTCATGCTGTCCCTCTGCGATTCGCACGTCTCCTTCGGCGCGCGCTACATGCAGGGCGTGGCCATCGACCCGGTCCGCGACATGGTGCTCCTCGATCCGTTCAACCCGCGCTCCGTCGCCTTCCAGATCGAGGCGATCTGCCGCCATCTCGCCGACCTGCCGGCGCTGCGCGTCGACGGCCTGCCCGAGTCGCACCGGCGCCTCGCCCAGAAGCTCGCCGCCGAATTCACCACGGCCGAGGCGTCGGAACTCGACGGCGCGGCCCTGGCCCGCCTAGAAAACACCTTCGAGGGCCTCGCCGACGCGATCGTCACCCGCTACTTCCCCAACGGACCGCATGCCATGCGGCCGGAAAAGCTGGTGGGGCTCGCGTGATCTATACGCTGCGCCACCTCACCACCTACCGCTACGGCAAGCCCGTCCGCTACGCCCGCTGCGCCCTCAGGCTGCAGCCGCGCGACGGAGAGGGGCAGAGCGTCCTGTCGAGCGAGTTGACGATCTCGCCGACGCCGCGGACCCGCACCGTGCGGCGCGACTATTTCGGCCTCGACGTGGTGACCTTCCTGATCGACTCCCCGCATAGCGAGTTGCGGGTGGAAGCCCTCTCGCGGGTCGAGGTGAAGCGTCCGCCGCTGCCGGAGCCGGAATCCGGCATGCCCTGGGAGAATGTGCGCGACACGGCGATCTCCGGCCGCTCGATGGCGCCCGACGCCCCCGTGCATTTCGTGTTCCCGAGCGTCAGGGTTCCCCTCGACCCGGACGTGACCGACTATGCGCGGGCCAGTTTCACCCCCGGCCGGAGCGCCTATGGCGGCGCCGTCGACCTGATGCGGCGCATCCGCACCGACTTCACCTTCGACGCCAAGGCGACCACCGTCCACACGCCGCTGGCCGAGGCCTTCGCCCTCAGGGCGGGGGTGTGCCAGGATTTCGCGCATATCATGATCGCCGGCCTGCGCGGACTCGGCCTGCCCGCCGCCTATGTCAGCGGCTACATCCGCACCATCCCGCCCGCCGGCCGGCCGCGCCTGCGGGGTGCCGATGCCAGCCATGCCTGGGTCTCGGTCTGGTGCGGGGATGGCTGGATCGGCCTCGATCCCACCAACAACATCGGCGCCTGCGACGACCACATCGTTGTGGCGCGGGGCCGCGACTACACCGACGTCTCGCCCATCGACGGCATCGTCTCCTCCTCCGGCCCGCAGAAGCTCAAGGTCGAGGTGGACGTGATCCCCGACGGCGAGGCGATGCCGGAGGCGGCGGGCGAGCCGGAGGCCGAAACGGCCTGAATCCGGGCCTCGAAGGAGAGGTCCACTTCGCGCTCCGAGTTCTGGAGGCCTCCTTCGAGGCCGCTTCGCGGCGCCTCAGGATGAGGTGGTCGGGTTAGGAGAAGGCAAACCTCGGCCCCGGCAACCAATTCTCATCCCACCAGACTCCTCATCCTGAGGTGCTGCAGCGAAGCGAAGGCCTCGAAGGAGGCATCCAGATCACACAACGCTGCTGGAAGCCTCCGTCGAGGCGGTACCGTCGGGCGAAGCCTCAGCCGCCCCCCTCCCCCTGGAACGGATGGATGGGCGGGATCAGGGCGGCGGCGAGTTCCAGCCGGCCGGAGATGACGCCGCGCTCGGTGATCATCGTGTCGGCGATGGTCTGCAGCGTCGCCGCCGGCCCCTGGACCAGGACCACTTCGAGGGTCTGGTTGTTCATCAGGTGGACGTGGAGCGAGGAGATCACCTCCGCGATGTAGCGCCGCTGCAGGTCGGCTAGGCGCTGCTGCACGCCGGGCGCGAGATGGTCGTAGAACAGCGTGATCGTGCCCACCATCACCCGGTCGCCGACCTTGTGCCGGTGCTCCACGAGCGAGCGGTGGAGGATCGTCGCCACCGCCTGGGAGCGGCTGGCGAAGCCTCGCTCCCCCACCATGGTGTCGAGTTCGCAGAGCAGGTCCTCGGACAGCGACAGGCTGATCCGGCTCACCGGCTTGCGCCGCCCGCCCGCGCCCTCCTCCGGGACCGCCCCGTCATCGGCACCCATCTCGGTCTCGTCGCCACCGGCCATCGGGCCTCTCCTCCATGCCGGGCCGAACCTGGCACGTCTCTTGTATGGGTGAAACGCAATCGGTATTACGATTTCCAGCGATCGTACTACGCGGTTCGGAGAATGCAGATGCACCTTTCCACGATCCTGACCGCCGGACGCAAGGCCATCACGGGCTGCGCCCTCGCCCTGGGCCTCCTCACGGCCTCCGCCTCCATCCCCGTGGCGCACGCCGCCGAGGCCCTGCGCATCGGCTACAGCGACTGGCCCGGCTGGGTGGCCTGGCAGGTCGCCATCGAGAAGGGCTGGCTGAAGGAAGCCGGTGTCGACGCGAAGTTCGAGTGGTTCGACTACTCGGCCTCCATGGACGCGTTCTCCGCCGGCAAGCTCGACGCCGTCACCTGCACCAACGGCGATGCCCTGGTGATGGGCGGCAACGGCGCCAAGAACGTCATGATCATGCTCACGGATTACTCCAACGGCAACGACATGATCGTCGGCAAGCCCGGCGTGAAGGCACTGGCCGACCTCAAGGGCAAGAAAGTCGGCCTCGAAGTCGGCCTCGTGGAGCATCTCCTCCTCATCAACGGCCTGACCAAGCTCGGCCTCAAGGAGACGGACGTCACCCTGGTCAACGCCAAGACCAACGAGACCCCGCAGGTGCTCGCCTCCGGCGACGTCTCGGCCATCGGCGCCTGGCAGCCCGTCGCCGGGCAGGCGATGAAGGGCGCGGCCGGCGCCAAGCCGCTCTATACCTCCGCCGACGAGCCGGGCCTGATCTACGACGTGGTCACCGTCTCGCCGGCCAGCCTGTCGGGCCGCCGGGCCGAGTGGATCAAGTTCGTCGGCGTCTGGAACAAGGTCGTCGCCTATATCCAGGACCCGAAGACGCAACCCGACGCCGTGACGATCATGGCGGCCAAGGTCGGCATCGACGCGCCCACCTTCACCCGCTTCCTCAAGGGCACCAAGCTCCTCACCCTGGCCGAGGGCGCCAAGGTGATGAAGGATGCCGACGGGTTCGGCTCCCTCTACGGCTCCAGCCGCTACGCCGACGCCTTCAACGTCAAGTACGAGGTCTACAAGACCGCCCAGGACGTGAAGAGCTACATCGACCCCGCGCTGACCGACGGCAAATGAGCGCGGAGATGCGCCAGGGCGCGGAGCGCACGTCCCCTCCCCCTTGTGGGGAGGGGACAGGGGTGGGGGTGGCTCCGCCAGCCTGCGCAGGCCGAGGGCCACCCAATCACCCCCACCTCCAACTCCTCCCCACAAG
>NZ_NKUG01000072.1 GCF_014845095.1 Methylobacterium bullatum
GCTCTCCCAGGCACGGTGGTGTTGGGGTGGGGGCGGTCATGACAGCACCGCCAGCGCACCGTTGATGACCGTCAGAATGAGGGCGCAGGCAAGCAAGCCAATTCCTGCGAAGAAGAGGATTACCACCTCACCCTGACGCTCGATCCGTGATCCGCCCCTGCCATTGTCTGGAATGACCCATGGCGCCGAAATGGCAGCCGATCCAAGAATGACTAGGACGGCTGCTGTGATGACGAGGGCGGCCATCACGCCTCCTCCCCTGAGCTTTTGGAAGGTGAGGTCGGGGCGGTGGGGAGCGGCCACCACCGAAGAGCGTTCATGTAACCCCTCAAGGGGAACGGCCCATGCTTGCGGTCATCGACGCACCAAATCGTGCTGCCGGATACGCTCTCTTCCCACGCAACAGCATGGATGCCGGCGTTGTGATCGAACTCGACAAGGATGCGCGTTCCATCCTTCGGCGCTGTCTCCATCGGTTGTGGAGCGGGCCACCCGTCCCGCTCCCCTCCTTGTTGGGGATGGGCGAGGGCGGCGAGAGCCTCGATAGCAACCCCAGGCCCCTTGCCGGACACCCAAAGCACGACGTCTCCCGGAACCGGCCAATACTCGCCTTCCGGCAGTTGCCCGGCTTCTCCGAAAGCGATGTGCTCCTTGCGCGGCCGAAACAGAACGCCCGTCTTTCCCTCGTGCGTGATGGGACCGATATCGACCACGCCTTCGCCCAGCGTGATCTGCGTCGCTTCGATCCTGCGCTCCCCCTCACCTGTCGGTGTCGAGACGGAGAGGGCGGCGTCGATCCTCTGAAAGATGCCGCCGTTCTCATCGGGATGGTTTAGCCATGAGCAGGCAGACACATCCTTGGCGATATCGAGAAGGGTGTCCCGCGCTTCCTCCAACGCCGCTCGAACCGGGTCTCCGGGGGAGGGGGAAACCGCCACACCATTCCACGAATGGATGCCAGAGAGCGCATACGTCCGGCACGCAGCCTTGTCGTGATCGTAGCAGGTAAGCAGCCAGCCGGGCTCGGGATGCCAGTCTGTCGAGCCCCACTCGACGCCCCAAGGGGTAATGGTGCGGATGGCTCGCTCGCCGCGATAGTTCGTGTAGTCGAGGGTGACCTTTTCAGATGACCGAACCGGGTCTCCGGGGGAGGATGCACCCCCGCCATTATTCGCCTCGACCAACAGCGTCGCCAGCCGAAGAGCCGTCTCGTAGGACTGCCCGACCGTGGCGTGCTCCGAATGGAAGAACGTCGCGATGTCGTTGTCGTCCTCGTCGTGGATGTAGATCGCGTCGGCGGCACGCTCCGTGGGCTCGTTGACCCTGAGGCGGCGTGCCTGGTTAGCCCCCTCGCGCTTCGGGTTCGGGTTGGTGAGGGAGGGGGTGGTCATGGGCGCTGGTATCCGAGCTTGAGCTTTTCGATTGGCGAGCTGGCCCGGCGCTGTGGCGGGGCTGGCGAGAAGCCGGCGGATTTGATCTGGCTCGGCGGGCGGATGCCCAGCGCGGCTCGCTTGTTGCGCTTCGCCTTGGCGGCGCGGCTGTGATCGTCCGCGTCTTTCCCGGCCTTGCAGGACAGGTGCGCGGGACCGCAGTTAGCGTCGGTGTCCGCGCCTCCGAGCTCCAGAGCGCGGACGTGTTCGATGAACCAAGCGTCGCGTGTGCCGTCGATCTGGCCGCCGCACGTCACACAGTGGCCCTCATGCGCCTCCCAGATGCGGAGGACGCGGGTCGGGGTCATAGACTTGCGCTTGGTGGTGCCGACGTCCTGGTAGGGCATCTACGCAGCCCTCCCGGCTTCGTGGGAGAGCGTTCCAGCCGACACGCCGACCATCTCGTCGAGCAGGGCGAGCACCTTGTCCTTGCTATCGGCAAAGGTGCGCCGATCCATCGCCTTCAGGTTCTGGCTCTTGGCCGTCATCACGACGACCATGGCCTCGTGGATGACCACAGCGGCGTAGTCGTCCATGGGCGACACGAAAGCGGCGACCCGCCGTGCCTCGGATTTTGACGCGCAGACGATAGACCGCTCGTCGCGGAAGCCCGTCTGGATCAAAGCGTGTTTGCGAAGATGCTCCGGCGTCGGGAAGTGCCGAGAAACGTCCTCGGGCAACTGCTCCCATGCCTCGCGGACGCTCGCGAAGTAGTGCCGATGGCTGTTGGCCGAACGCTCCTCGTGAGGGACGAGCGTGTAAGTTTCGCCGATGGTGTAGGCGGCATCGGCCCGCTTCGCCCAATGCTGGTTCAGCGGAACGAGGGCTTCTCCATCCCAGCGGAATGGCAGAGGGGGAAGCGCGTCGCTCATGCCGCGGCCCTTACGTCAGAGCCATAGGCGCGGATCTTCTCGACGGTGGCGCGAAGCTCGTCGTTGAAGGCGTCCACGGCCTTGGACATGATCGCGATGTAGGTCTCGTCGCGGTAGGCGCGCTTCACGAGGAGGGGCAGCTTGGGCCAGTAGACGACGAGGTCGATCCACTCGCGCTCGGCGACCCAAAGCACGCCCTGGCACTGCGCCTTATGCTCCGGCAGGAACTCGTCCTTGAGGAGGGCGTCGATGAGCAGGTGAGGGAGCTTGGTCTTCACCTCAACCGCGCCCACGTCACCGATCAGGCTGTCGGGGCTGCATCCCTTGGGGCCGTTGACGATGAAGCCTACCTGTTGTGGCTCCACGTCAGCCGTGAAGGCGTAGAGGTCACGGGCCTCGTCCTCCATGGCCTTGCCCCGCTCCATGTGTGCGTTGCTGAAGCTCTCCATGGGCTCGCCGGTCAGGATTTCTCCGGCCAGCTTGAGCATGTAGGTGCGTCGCGTCTTGCTCTCAGCGCCAGCCTTGCCGGACGCCATGACCGTCGAGAACTCGGAGGCGGTCGGCATCCCGGCGCGAACGCGGAACCACTCTTCGCTGCCCTGGGCGCATTCAATGATCTGCATCATGGCTTCGCTCCCTGGCGAGACTTGGCGTCGATGCGGTCCTGAAGGATGCCGAGCGCTCGCGCGTGATCCTTCGTCAGGATGTCCGAGATGCTTTCGGCCTTCAGAACCGCGAGGAACTTGCCGATGTTGGCTTCGGCCTTGGTGACGAGGGCGCGGATTTCATCGGCCTGCTCGTCGGTGATGAAGCGCGCCGGCGCAGAACCCTGCCCGTCGTCGTCACGATCCTCCGCCAGCCGGCTCGTCAGGTTGAGTAAGGCGCGGGCGGTGTATCGCTGCCCGTAGCTGGTGGATGAGCCGACCGCCTGGACGGCATTCTTGCTGCCCGACGTGTCGAGCGGCAGATGGATCGTGGTCTGCTCCTTGTGACCGTCGCGATGGCGCAGTACGCCGGTCACGATGATCTGGCCTTCCTCGCGACCGCACAGGAAGCTGATGGAGAAACCGTGACGCGCCAGAACCGGCTTGATCGCCTCGTTGATGTCGTCCCACTTCGCGTAGGTGCTTTGGACCTTGCCGTACTTGTCCTTGATCCCACCGCGCTCGCCGATGATCGGCAGTTCGGGCTGCATCTCGGAAAGGGCCGCCGAATAGGCCGCCTCAGCCGTGCGGGAGGTGATCCGCTCGTAGAGGTCCATCAGCCGTTCGAGCTTGGTCACGTCGGTTGACGGATCGCTGGCGGCGCGGCCGATGACCTCCATCAGGGAGGTGGCATTGGCCTGGATCACGACCGGCTCGCGGCGTATCTCTTCGGCAGGCATGAGTTCGTGTTGGGCGTTCATCACACCTTCTCCGAGCGAGAGGATTGCAGGGACCACAGGCCGAGCCAGACGATCAGGGCGAGGACGGTGAAGAGGGGGATCAGCGCGAGGCCGTGGGACATGGCATCAGGCCGCTGCGCTTGAGCGGAAGTCGCTGTCCGGCGGGCCGGATGAAACCACGCGAGCCTGCTTGGCCTCGGCGACGAGCTCGACCCGTGCGCTACGCTCGGCAGGTGTGAGGGCCGCCGCCTTCGTGGCCTCAACTGACATCATCGCGACGTCGATCTGCGCGAGCATGTCTGTGAGGTTGCCGCGGACTTCCGCCATGCGCCGGATGAGGTCGTCGTATCCCTCGTCAGCGAAGGGAGCCGCGTGAGCGATGGTCTGCATCGGCGTCGTCAGCGTCCAAAGGGAGTTGCCAACGAACATGATGTTGTCGGTGAGACGGCAGCTGGTGGTGACGGACATTAAGCGGCCCTCATGTCAGAGATGTCGTGGCAGGGCGGGATCTGGCTGGTGGCCTCCGCGATCTTGGCGCGGATGCTCTCGCGGAGACGGGAAAGCCGAAGCTCGATGCCGTCAGCAATCTCGGTGAGGTCGAAGGCAGAGGCCGTCATCGACCAGGGATCGTCGGCAAGCTTGCGCTGAAACCGGGCGTTCTGAGCCGCTAGGTTCTGAAGGCAGATCGCCTTCTCGCCGTCGTCGGGCATGCCGGAGAGCTTGGCATCCAGCTTCTCGAAGTAGCTGGCGATCTTGGGGTTGCCGTAGGAGACCATGGCTCAGGCCTCCTCGCGCAGGAGTTCAGCGCGATATTCGGCGGCATCCTCGCGGTCGGCCTGGTCGGCTTCGACCGCATCGGCGACGAGGCTATCGAGCAGATCCGTGTCGGTTTCGACGAAGTTCGTCAGCCAATCCGGGACAGGAAGCTCGCTCTGCCCGTGCCAGAGCTTGATGGAGACGACTTCCGCGTCCGCACCATGGCCCGGCTCGTCGTAGCTACCCTTGAAAGCCGGGGTGAAATCGTAGCCGACGATCAGGGAAAGCTCGCGCTCGCCGCCGTCGTTGATGGACAGGCACAAGCCCGTCTTGAAGAAGCGGGTCTTTGCCATGGCTCAGGCCTCCGCTTTGGCGAGAGCGGCGCGAGCCGACTGAACCCAAACAGGATGCCGGTTTTTGTACCGCTGCTGCCGGTGAGCCCAATATTCGAGAGCCAGCTTCAGGGCGCAGATCATATCGACATGTAAAATGGCGGCGCGGACCACCTCGACAGCGAGGGCGTCTGAACCTTCGCCATCGAACATGATGGTGATTTCGCCGGCGTATATGACGGCGCTGTCAGTGACGGGCGTGCCGTCAAGGCGCTCGGCTGAACCAAGCGAGAGATCGCTAAGAGATACTGCCTGAGCCATCTCACGCCCTCCACACGAACGAGGAGGCCTGCCGGTCAGCAGTGCGAGCGCGATGGTGGCGGAGGGCTTCGCGCTGGAAGCCGATGGCGAGGCCGCCGAGAAGGATCAGCAGAAGCGCGAACGGGGCGAGGTTTTCGAGGAAAGTGCCCATGGCTCAGGCTGCCTTCTCAGAAGAAGCTGCCTGGAAAGCGCCATTCGCGAGGGCTCCGACAAAATTCAGCTTCAGAGGCGCGACGCTATCCGGGCCGCTTCCTGAACTGCCCTCGTCGTTCGTCCACTCGCCGTTATCGAGAGACGTCCAATCGACACCAACGGCCTCGGAAATCGCGCGAAGCTGCGGCTTACCGTAGAGGTCGTAATCCTCAATCTGCTTGGCGGCCTCGTCTTCGCCGAGAAGCCAGAGCCAAGCCTGCATGTGACAGATGGATCGGCCAGCGCTCAGGCCACGGCAGTCATTGGCCTTATCCCAAGCGAAGCTGAGATAGTCGCGAATTCTTTCGACGACCGAGACATCATCACGTCCCGCCGGCGACCAGTCATCAGCTATCGCCTCGGGGATCAAGAATGGCGATGCAGCCTCGAACGGAAGGGTTTCAATTAGATCCGAGTGGACGGCGCCGAAGAAGTCGGCGATGCCGTCCTCAAGGCTGCGGATCTTGGCGACAACCTCGTCATCGCTACGTCGAATGGTGGTGGGCTGGGACACTTCGATCTCCATCGGCTCGGGGAGCTGATGGAGTGACTGTATCGCTTTGTATCGCTACATGTCAAGCACTATCGATACAAACGATGCAGGATATTTTAGCGGATGCCCGATTTAACGATCAGATGCATTGCCTCAACCGCCCCGCGCTCAAAGCGAAGCTCGCTGGCAGGATTATACTGCGCGACCACAACGTGCTCGTTCGAGCCGGAGACGTACCGCTTGATGTAAGCGTGAAGCTCACCTCCCTGGTCCCGGACCTGAAGGACGATATGAGCCCCTTTATGGATCGTGCGGGTAGGGTGAATGTAGACGATCTCTCCCGCAAAGTAGCGGGGCTCCATGCTCTCTCCGACAACCTCTAGGGCGTAAGCTCCCGGCACATCGTCTAGCGACCTAGGCGATGGAATGTGGTCCGTCACGGTACCATCCAGCACTACTGCGCTCCCGCTACCACCCTTGGCACGCCCTACTACAGGCAGAGTTTTAAGGCCGTCGACAATTTCTCGCGGTTCCGGCCTCGCGTTTGGCTCCGGCAGATAAGCAACAGTAGCGCGCATCTCCCCAGTTCCGTTCCACAGCCAATCAAAATTTAACGAAAGCTTCTTCGCATAAGTTAAAGCCGCGTTCTTGGTCATCTCGCGTGTCCCGTTCTCGTGCGAGCGCCAAGTGCTCTGCGCGATCTGGAACCTCTCCGCAGCAATCGCCACACTGCTCAGGTTCGCCTCAAGCCTCGCAATCTGAAGACGCTCGCGGCGCTCGTCGTTCGCACTCATTTGGCAGGTCGCTTTCGTAACGGGTTGTATCGCGCCCTTGTATCGAAGCCCGTGCATCATAGGTGTTGACGCTGTATCGCTACTAATGATACAAAGGGTGCATGGATCACGCGCCCCACGACCCCCGATCTCTCATTGAGCTTTGGCCAAGCGCCGAAGTTTTCGCGCGCGACCTTGGCCTTAAGTATCCGTCGTACGCTCGGGTCATGAAGATCCGAAACAAGATCCCGAAGCGCTGGTGGGATCAAGCGGTCTTAAGCGCTAGCCGCCGTGGCATCGAGGGCGTCACTCATCGCTCGCTGGAACGCCTTCATACTGCGGGCCAGGTCATCACCTCGAATGAGCCCGCGCATCAGACGGCTAACATCGCATGACTGCTGAGGACGCTCTCTGCCTCGCCGTCGCGGCCCTCTGCGCCGCCTGGGTTGCCTTCGTGCTGATCCGCGGTCCCGGCCCTGACCTTCATCCCATCTCCGCTCCTCTCAATTGGAACACGATCCGATGAGCGTCACATCTGGAAGCCTCAGAACCCCAGTCGATCAATCTGCAGTCATCTCCGCCGTGCTCGCGGGCAGGAAGATGACTGAGATCGGCCGCGAGCTTGGTGTCAGCAAGCAGCGCATTGGCCAGATCGTCCGCAAGGCTGGCGTGGTCGCGCCGACCGGGAATGAGGGTATCGCGGCAGCGCGCGCTCAGGTCGAGGACTTGGTGAAGGCGGGCATGTCCGACGCCCTCATTGCCAAGACCCTGATGGCGTCTGTCACGATGGTTGCTGGCGAGCGTTGCCGCCTCGGGCTGTCTGAAGGCTATCGCCGCGAAACGCTGCGACCAATAATACTGCAGCACCTCGCGAATGGGTTCTCGTTCAGGCGCATCGATCAGATGCTCGGGATGAACCGAGGCCAATCGAAAACAATGGTCAAGGATGCGGGTGTCTCTTCCCGCTGCAGCAAGTTCCGTGACTTTTCTCATCGGCGAGCGATAGCCCTCAAGTTGAGATCGGAAGGTGCGACTTGGCAAGCCGTTGCGGCAGCTTTTGCTGAGCACGAAGGCTTCCAGATTACTTCGACGGGCGCTCACTTTTGGTGCTGGAAGCACCACCCCGATTTGTTTGCATCAAAGAGCAGCAAGGGGTCTGCCCGATGAGCGTTCTCACCGTTCCGCGCATCAGCGCGTCCGAGGCCCTCCTGGGCGCTTCCTCTGACTTGGCCGATCATTCGAGTTCGCTCGGACTGATCGGCCCTTTGGAGGACCGCATCGCAACGCTCGGCGTGCTGGTCTTGCTCAGCATTCCCTACGTGTTCCTCGGCGCGGCCGCCGCTTGGCTTCTGGGAGCCTGAGCGATGGCTGGTGGTGGTCCGCTTCCCGTCCGTGAATACGGCCCCGGCGACGTCGCCGAGATGAAAGCTCGCGCCGCTGCCCTGCGCGCCAAGATGTTCGCTCCGATCCCGACTCCTCCGCCGCGTCACCCGGCTCCGAAGCTGGTCGATCCGCCGGTTTTTGTGCCTCCGGTCGTGGTCGTTGAGGAGGCCGAGGTCGTCGCGCCTGCCACAGAAGAGGCGCCGGCCAGCGATGGCGAGCCTGAGTACTTCTTCCCCGCGGCACTGATGGTTAGCGATGTGCGGGAAATGGTCAGCCGGATCACCGGCATATCCGTCATTCACATGTGTGGCGCGCGCCATTCGGCTCACATCGTGAAGGCTCGGCACATAGCCTTCTATATCGCGCGGGAATTTACAGGTCAGTCTTACCCGAAAATCGGCCGTAGATTTGGTGGCCGCGACCATACAACGATCATGTACGGGTGCAGTCGCGTTGCTCACGTCTTGGATCTCGCTGGTGTCCAGCATCACGATGATGCCCAGAGCTTAATCACCACTCTCTGGTCTTTGGATTGGCCTCGGGGGAGCAAATGATGCTCGCCCCGCAGGTCCAGTTTGAGTTGTTCTCCCGTCCGGTTTGGCCTGCCAGCCTTCGGACGCTCGAATTGAGTGGGCCGAGCCACCTCCCTGCCAGGACGGTAACTTCGGCTTCCAGCACGCGCTCTGTCGATATGCTCCAGGAAAGAACTATCGGCAGCGATCTCCTCGAAAATAAGTCTTCCGATCGGCAGCTCCTTTCTATCGGTCATTCCGTGTCTCTCCCCGGTGTCGAGGTTCACTCAACACCGATGGAGAAACCCGTTGCGAACTTTTTTTGGTCGGAAACGGACAATGCTGACGTCCTCTGACGCCTTCAGCGTGGTGACGCCGCGCCTCTCGCTTCTCGTGAAGCGTGCCGAGTACGCCACCGGCTCGCGGATGCTCGCCTACGCGAATGTCGCCAGGGCGGTCGGCACATCGGCTTCTTGGGTTCGGAAGGTGCTCGGCAACCAGCCGGTAGCTGAGCCTTCATGGCGCGTCGTGACCAACCTCATCAACGAATACGAAGCCGCCTGCGCGCGGCTCGAAGAAGACGTTGCGGCCGAAAAGGCGCGGTTCCTGGCACTGAGTAGGGAGTCTCATGCGGTGGTTAAAGCTGAAGATCGACCGTTGGGCGCTGCGAAAAGCGTCCGCAAGACTGGAGCGCGGCGAGCCTCTGGGATGGTTCCTGACATGGTGGACGAGGGCCGGCGATGACTAGCGCCCGCCCCGTCATGATGAGCGAACGGCGCAAGATGCGCGAGTGGCGTGCCGAGGGCATGAGCTACTGCGCCATCGCTCAGGCTCTCGGCCGCTCGCACGAGACGGTGCGCGATCACGCCAGCGACGTGGAAGCTCCGCTCGTCCGGACGATGCAATCCAAGCGGGATGTGATGCTGCGCGTCGCCCTGCGTCAGCAGCGGATCATCGACACCTGCAACCGCGCCCTTGGCCTCCGCCCCGCTGACGTTCTCGTCATGCCCGGCTGTGACGGCCCTGACTTCAACCCTTCCCTCTAGCCTCGGAGTACCACCATGGCCGCTTCCCCCGCCGTCGATAACTCGTCCGTCGCTGCCGATCAGCTCAAGGCTTTCATCGAGCGCATCGAGCGCGTGTCCGAGGAGATCGACGGCCTGGCTGGTGATCGCAAGGACATCTACGCGGAGGCCAAGGCTACTGGCTTCGACGTGAAGGCTCTCCGCAAAATCGTAGCTCTTCGGAAGAAGGATCACGCCGAGCGCCAGGAAGAGCAGGCGATCCTCGAACTCTACCAGCAAGCGCTGGGCATGGACTGATCGCCATGGCCGAGCTTTGCCTCATGGCGATTGACCCCGGCCTGACCGGCGCCGTCGCTTTCTATTTCCCGGAGCATCCCGAGCGGATTGCTGTCGAGGATATGCCCGTCGTGAACGGGGAGGTGAACGTTCCTGAGTTAGAGCGCTGCATTCGCTCGTTCGCGCCGGCCCTGGCTGCCGTCGAGATCGTCAACGCCATGCCGAGCATTCCCGGCAAGGACGGCAAGCGTCGGTCCATGGGTGCCGCCAGCGCCTTCAATTTCGGCGGCGCCTTTCACGCAGCCAAGGCCACCGTCCAGTGCTGCAAGGTGCCGATGCACCTCGTGTCACCGAAGACGTGGCGCGCTCACTTCCATCTGCGCGGTGGCGGTGAAGCCAAGGAGATTTCCCGCGGGGAAGCTCTGCGTCTGTTTCCGGCCTCCTCCGATCGGTTCCGCCGCAAGGGCGACCACAACCGCGCCGAGGCCGCTCTGCTCGCCAAGTTCGCCGCCGACATTCTCAACGGGTGATCGCCATGCACGCTGAACAACACGAGGTCGCCGCACCTCTACCTTCGGATAGAAATCAGGCGGTCATCGCCGAGCTTTGGGCTCAGGGCGATTGGGATAGCGCGGAGATCGCGCAAACCCTCGCCTTGTCGGAGAGTGCTGTCTGTCGTGTGCTGGCGGATCAACAGGACGCTCGCTGCTTCGCCCGCAAGATGGGGAGGTCGGCATGATCCTCCCCGATTACATGATCCGCGAGCGGATGGTCCTCGGCGATGCCGGTGAGCGGCACATCTTGGAACCATGGAGCGAGCGCACCGTCGCCAATGGCATGTCCTACGGCGTTTCGTGCGCCGGATACGACATCCGCGCCAAGCAGGACGTAACCCTAGAGCCGAAGGGTTTCGCACTGCTGTCCAGCGTCGAACATTTCTGGATGCCCGATGATGTGACGGCCTTCGTCCACGACAAGTCGACTTGGGCGCGTCGCGGTCTCACCGTCTACAACACCGTGATCGAATGCGCCTGGAAAGGCTGGCTAACGATTGAGGCCAGCAATCTCGGAAACGACACGCTCCGCATCCGTGCCGGCGATCCAATTGCTCAGATTATCTTCCACCAGATGGCCGCGCCTCCCGAGCGGACCTATGCCGGCGGGAAGTACGACAACCAAGCCGACGAGCCCGTGTCCGCCATCATGGAGGACATCGAGGCATGATCTGCTTCACCGTCGCCATCCCGCCTTCCACGAACAACCTGTTCTTCAGCGTGCCCGGCCGTGGGCGCGTGAAGTCCGATGCTTACAAAGCATGGATCAAGGAAGCGTCCATAGTCGCCAAGCTGGCGATCCGGGCGAAGCGGATCGACGGTCCTTATGCCCTCTGCATCCAGATCGGTAAGCCCGACAACCGCAAGCGGGACATCGGCAATCTTGAGAAGCCGATCTCGGACCTCCTCGTCAGCATCGGCGCCGTCAACGACGACGGCGACTGCCAGCGGATCGAGATGGAATGGTCGCCGAACGTGGACGGCGCCTTCGTCCGCGTCATGGAGACGAAGGCCGTCCCGACACGCAAGACCGCACTCGCATCTGCCGAGGTGTCGGCATGAAGCAGGTCACGCTCACCCCATTCGAAAAGCTGACGCGCTCTCAGCTTATCAGCATCGCCGACCTGTGGTGGAAGCGCCTCGATACTGTGGAGATCGGCGACCGCCTCAAAATCTCTGAGGCAGACGTCTGCCGGGTTATCGCCAGACAGCAGCGCAACCGCCGCAACACGCTTCTGTCGTCGAGG
Source organism: Methylobacterium bullatum (assembly GCF_014845095.1). GTDB lineage: Bacteria > Pseudomonadota > Alphaproteobacteria > Rhizobiales > Beijerinckiaceae > Methylobacterium > Methylobacterium bullatum. Next base: position 11,551 of record NZ_NKUG01000072.1, read on the forward strand.
CGCGCATGACCGGCTGCGACTTCCACGGCTTGGGACCATTCGCCGACAACCTCACCAATGCCATGCGCGGCAAGCTCGCCCTGCGCCTCACCAAGGCCTGCGCTGCTGCTCCCGAAGCTCGCCCCGCTGCCATCGCGCTTGGCCGGGTCGCTGAGCCTGCGCGCCGCGCCGAAGCCCTCGCCATTCTGAACGCCATGCCGTCGTTGCCGCGTCGGTACGTGCTCAGCCGCTACGCCGCCCTCTCCAAGCTATCGAAGGAGTAACCGCATGAACGTGGTCGACTTCACGCGTCACCAGGAGGACCGCGCCGCCGCGGCCTGGGATAGCTATGTGCGAGCTCGTGACGCCGCTGAGCACAGCCGGAACCTCTCTGACGGGATCGCCGCCGGCAAGGCTTGGCGCACCTTCCTGACGCTGTTCCAGACACCTGAGCAGACCGCGGCACATGAGGCCGTCGATCACTCGCTGGCGCAGCGTCGCCGCGGATGAGTGGGTACGCGCATCCTGGCGCAGAGGCGCCACCGAACGCTATCGAGGCCGAGCAGGGCCTGATCGGTGCTGTGCTTCACAACCCGGACATCCTCGACCGGGTGCGTGAGTACGTGCGCGCGGAGGATTTCGCCGAGGACGTGAACCGCCACATCTTCGAGACGATGTGCCAGCGCCGCGACGTCGGCGAGACCATTGACTTCAAGCTCATGAAGGCCGTCCTCGGCGATGCCGATCTCGGCGGGGCTACGGTGGGTCAGTACCTCGGTCGCCTCGTCGCCGAAGCAACCACCGTCAGCGGCGCTCCCGGCTATGCCCGCCTCATCGCCCATGCCGCACAGATGCGCCGGGTTCTGGAGACCTGTCAGGCCGGCACCGCCGCCATGATGGCCGGCGCCGTAGCGAGTCCCGCCGATTACGCCGCGCAGATGATCGAGGATCTGGACGAGGTGGCCACGTCGGCACTGTCCGCCGGACTTCGCCGCACCTCTATCGGTCAGAGCGTCCAGAGCGTCATCACCCGCGTGGACAACGCTAGGGCAGGGCGGGTGATCACGGGCGCCCCCTACGGCCTTCCCAGCCTCGACCGCGCCACCCTCGGGATGCGCGAGAACCAGCTTATCATCCTCGCCGGCCGGCCCGGCATGGGGAAGACTGCGACCGCCATCCACATCGGCATGTCCAGCGCCCGCACTGCCGGTGCCGTTGGCTTCGTCAGCCTGGAGATGGGCGCCGACGAGCTCGCCGAGCGCGTCCTCGCCTCGGCAGCCTACAATCCCCGTGAGATCGACGAGATCAGCTATCGGTCCATTGCCGAGGCGCGTGGCCTCTCGCGGATCGCCATGGAGCGCCTGCGCCGCGCCGCCGATGAGTGCGCCGACATCCCGCTCTGGATTGAGCAGCAGCCCGGCCTGACCATCTCCCAGATCAGCGCGCGCGCCCGTCAGATGAAGATGCGGGCCGAGCGGATGGGAATGCCCTTCGCCGCCCTGGTGGTGGATCACATCGGCCTCATCCGCCCATCCAAGCGGTACGCCGGCAACCGGGTCCAAGAGATCACCGAGATTTCCGCGGCCCTCAAGGGCCTGGCGAAGGAACTCGGCTCGCCGGTGGTGGCCCTCTCTCAGCTCAACCGCAGCGTCGAGAGCCGAGAAGACAAGCGCCCGGTGCTCTCGGACCTCCGCGACAGCGGCTCCATCGAGCAGGACGCTGACGTGGTGATCGGCCTGTTCCGGGAAGCCTACTACCTGGAGCGGAAAGTCGAGCGGACGGACGAGGAGACCGACCGTCTCTGCCACCGTCGCAATGTCCTCGAAATCGAGATCCTGAAGCAGCGCTCCGGCCCCACGGTTCGCATCGACTGCTTCTGCGACATCGCCTGCAACGTCCTCGCGGAGATGGCCCAATGAGTGATCGTGGCGTGTTCGCCGTTGACCGCGGGATCTTCACCGACCCCGATTTCGCCGATGAGCCCTTTACGGAGCGAGAGGCATTTCTTTGGCTTGTCGCCGAAGCAGCCTGGAAGGAGCGACGCGTGCGCTCCGGATCGTCGACCGTCGACATCCAGCGCGGACAGCTTTGCCATTCGGTGCGCTTCATGGCCGAGGCTTGGCGCTGGTCAAAATCCCGCGTGGATCGGTTTCTTTCGCGCCTCGAAAACCGGGATACCATTCGGCGCGATAATGGGACAGCACAATCCGTCGTAACCATCTGTAAATACGAGGAATTTCAGAGGGTGTCTATGCCTGAGCGGGACAGTAATGGGACACCTGCCGGGACAGAGATGGGACAGCAGCGGGACAAACTAGAAGACATTAAAAACATTAAAACACATACATCCTCGACTGCCTCGGATCGGCGCATATTCCGGGAAGCGTTCTGGCCGAACTATCCGAAGCGCCAAGGCTCAAATCCGCCAGATCCGGCAGAGGCCGCTTACCTCAAGGCCATCAAAAACGGCGCCACCCATGAGGAGATCGCTGCCGGCCTTGAAGGCTACAGCGCTCAGTGCCGATCCACCGAGATCCTGAATACGAAATTCGTCGCGATGGCTTCGACGTGGCTCAATCAGGGTCGGTGGAAGGAATTCGTTGGGCCCAGAGCGCAGTCCGCTCCGACAGCCGCAGCTTCCTCCGAGGACTACCTCTCCAAGCTCACCGATGACCGCTGGAGAGACGCCCTCCGCCAGTGGAAGAAGACCGGCGGCCAGTGGGATCTCTCCCGCCATTCCAGCCCACCGGACAGCCCGAAAACCAAGGTTCCCCAACGCTTCCTGACGGAGTTCGGCATCCAGCCGAGAAGCTTTCGCGACGTCCACGACCTGCTTTCAGTGAGGGCCGCATGACCCGCCTCCTCCTCACCTCCAAGGGCGAGAAGACCGTCTGCGCGGACCGGGACGACCGGGGCGGGGTGCTGCTGACCGGACGGGACGAGCAGCAGGTGGAACTGATGCGGGGAATGATCCTGCGCTTGGCAGTCATCGCCTTGATTCCGATGTGGGTCGTGGCGCTATTCATGAACGAGGTGGCGGCATGAGCAACCGGGTCGAACACCTCGCCGAGGGCGTGACGCTGTATCTGGGGGACGCGGAAGAGGTCGCCGAACTGGTGACGGGCGTCGACGTCGTCGTGAGCGATCCGCCGTACCCGAACAGTGCCGGGCATTTTCTCGACGGCATCGCGGCGGCCGAGAAGGTTTGCCGGACGTTTGCCTGCGATCGGTGGCTCATTTTCTGGACCGAGATTGAGGCTCCGCCCGTACCGTTGCCCTTGGTTGGCATCCACATCTGGCACCGTAGCAACACCAACCGGCCGGACAACTATGAGCCGGTTTTTGTCTTCAACCGGGACGGAAAGAAGCGCGCTAGCCGTGTGCTGTCCTATCCGGTTGTCGCCCTTGGCCTGACTGGCTGCTGGGAGGCGACAGAGCACCCGACGCAGAAGCATTCTGGGCTGATGGCTGACCTCATCAAGCGGCACAGCGAAGCCGACGAGATGATCTTTGATCCGTTCATGGGGTCAGGAACGACGGGCGTCGCTGCTGTGAAACTCGGCAGGCGATTTGTCGGCTGTGAGGTCGAGCCGAGGTTCTTCGACATCGCGTGTCGTCGGATCGCTGACGAACTGCGCCGCCCGCAACTCTTCGCCGAGCCTGTTGCCCGGCAGTCTCAGGGAGCGCTGCTGTGATCTCCTGGCTCCACTACGTCCGCCATATCGACGTGCCCGTTTACGAGGCCAACGGCTGGCGCTTCGCGTCTGACCTCGGCTCGACGCACGGGGCCTATTCCATCCTGATGATCTGGGCGGGCGAGGGCTCCCCCTCTCCCCGTCAGTCCCCGACCGCAGAGAGGGACGCGCGAGCATGAGCGACCCCAACATCGTCGCGAACCTCGTGTGGGCCTTCGTCCTCTGCGTGGTCGGCGTGGCCTGGGCCGTCGCTTGGGCTGCCAAGGGGGCGGGGAAGACCACCGTCCACATCCATCACCATCGGGAGCCAGAATGATGCCTCCCCTCACCGACAAGGCAGCCAGCTTCGCCAGAACCGAAACAGAGGAGGGGACCGTGGGAGACGTACCGGAGATGGTCGAGAGGGTCGCGAGGGCGATCTGGGATGCCGAGAATAGCGTAGACGGAGACACCATCGGTACGATGATCCACGCCTCGGACGTCGTGCAAGTCCATGGTGACGACAAGGGTATTCCGGCGGCAATGGAAGTCTGCCGGACAATCGCGCGTGCTGCCATCGCCGCAATGCGCGAGCCGACCGACGAGATGCGTTATGCCGGCTGGTTTAATCGCCTCAAGTTTCGTGGAGAAACTGACGAGGCCGCCGCCAGAATGGCAATCGAAAAGGTCCGCGACCACCGGCAAAGTTGGGAAGACCTGTCGAGTTATCGCACTTCCATCGACGCCGCCCTCGGCAACGCGGAGGTGGCGCGATGAGCGAGACAATCGCCGAACAGATCGTCCGTCTGCTGGACGCCATCGCGAACAAGTACGACGGGCTCCGGTACGTCGAACCTCTCGTTGAGCAGGCCAGCCACCGCTACGGCGAGCTAAAAAGCCAAGGCCGTGACTTCGGCACGTCATCTCGGATTGCTCGCTCGGAAGCTGTGGCGGCGCTGATCAATCGCGGCGGGCATCTGCCTCCCGCGCCAGAGTTCGACGACGCTGGCGAAGTCGCCCCTCCCTCCGCCTAACCCTCATCCCGGAGACGCCCGATGGCCTTCGCACGCACGCCAGAACAGATCGAACGCTTCAGGAGCCTCGCAGCGCCCCGTCGTGAGGCCAATGGCCGGAAGCAGCGCCCAACCACCTCGGCAGGCCGTGTGGAGGCCAGGAAGGCAAAGGACGACATGTCTGAGACCGAAGCACTGAGCGTCGCCCTGAGCCAGCCGCATCGGAGGCCGTTCAAGTCCTCGCGCCTGGATCCGAAACTCGGCATGCGCGACCAGCGGGTGGGATACCCCATCGGCCGCCTCTACCTCGAAGGCCAACTCACCATCGACCAGTTCAACACCAGCCACCGCTACATCGAGCTCTACGAGAGGTATGCCCATCAGGTGGTCGGCGTCGCGCCGAAGTTCCCGTGCCAAGCCATCAGCGATGCGCCGGGAGGGAAGGGCACCGGCCGGGAGATGACGTTCGAGGAGGCCGACAAGATCAAGGCGCAGTGGCATGAAGCCCAGACTGCCCTAGCCGACACCGGCGAATGGTCCGCTTGCGCCGGCGCCCTCGTCGCCATTGGCGTGATGCTCAAGAACCCGAGGAACGACGCCGAACTCGGCGCGCTCAGAGTCGGCCTAAACGCCCTCCACAAAACGTGGAAGTAGGGCGTTGACACGGCGTTCAAAAAATTCCATGGTCACGTCGTTATCGGGCGCTTTGCGTCCTCAGGGCTGGTCCGCAGGGGCTGGCCCTTTTGTTTTTCCGCCCGCATCGTCCCGCCCATCCCCCAATTCGCCGCTGAAACTTCCTCCGCGAGGCCCGCATGTTCGGCATGTTCACCCGACGCAGCGAGGACGAACAGAAGCGCAAGCGTGAAGCCGAAGATCGCGCCCGGCTCGCTCGCTTCAACAATGACTCGGCCGGCATCGTTAGCAGCTACCCCTGGCCGCTCGGTGTCTCAGGCGCCGGTGGTCACACCACACACTCAGCCGAATGCTCGCCGTCCGATAGCGGCTCATCGTCCAGTGATAGCGGATCGTGCGGCGGCGGCGACTGAGCAGTGCCCAAACCTCTCAATAAGCGAGAACGCAACAGAGAGTACGACGCTAGGCGCAGGCAGTCGAAGCCCTGGCGTAAGCTGTATGGTACCGCCCGCTGGCAGGCACTGAGAGCCGAGCAGCTGACCCGCTCTCCACTCTGCGAGAGATGCAGCACCGACGATCGTCCGATCATCGCCACTGTGGTTCACCACAAGGAGCGACACCACGGCGACGAGGCATTGTTCTTCGGTAGCCTTCTGGCCTCGTCCTGCTCCGACTGCCACGACATCGATGAGCAGCGCATCGAGAGAGGCGGACAGGCAAGGCAGATGGTTGGTGCTGATGGGTGGCCGATATAGGCCCCAGAAATTAGCAGCAGCGATCAGAGCTAACCCTGCGTCCTGCTCCGAAAATCCGGGCGTGCCCGGAAATTAGTAGAGAGTTCGAGCCGTAACCCTGTGTCCTATGGCAAAAATCGGGGTCGCAGGGTCTTCGACATGATCCATGTGTTGCATCGATGCAACGTTTGGAACCCTGTCCGCCAGCCCTTCGTGCGTTGCAAATAGGTCACGCTAGGGCAGGGGGGGGTATCTGAAGTCTAGGAGGCAAAATCCTCCGGACCGGGGCCCAATCTCTTCTTCCATAAACGCCCTCAAAAAAGATTTCGGACATGGGTTCGCGCGGTAAAATTTCTTCAGCATCAATGAGCGTCGCCAGTGCGACGCCTGTCGATGTGATCCAGCGCCCCGACGCCCCATACGACCTCACAGACGAACAATCCGAAGAGTGGTGGGCCGTCGTCAATCGGATGCCGGCGGATTGGTTTCCGCGAGAAACGCATTCGATGCTGGCGCAGTATTGTAGGCACGTCGTTGCGGCACGCCGCGTGTCTCAGCTCATAGGGAATGCCGAAGGGTCTGACCCATTCGATGTTGAGGCCTACGACAGGCTCTTGAAGATGCAGGAGCGCGAGGGCCGCGCACTCTCATCGCTCGCGACCCGCATGCGGCTTTCGCAGCAAACGACCTACGACAAATCGAAGAAGAAACCTTCGGCAGCTAAACGGCCGTGGGAAGCCTAAACAGCTTTCAGTTTAGTCCGGCTGTGGTATCTTTTGCGGGTGAATTACTCTCGCATCTATTCCGAATTTATCGCCAATCGGCGCGCGCGATCGACGCCATATGGCTATAGCGAGCGCCATCACATTGTTCCCCGCGCCCTCGGTGGCGGCGACGATAACGAGAACCTGATCGACCTAACGGCAGAGGATCACTTTTTCGCGCACCTGTTACTCGCGAAGATCCACGGCGGTAAGCTCTGGGCTCCGATCGCCTTTATGGTGGGTGGCTCCCGCAAAGACTACCGGCCGATCGTTTCGCGTGCTCGGTATGGCTGGGCATCGCGAGCGATGGCGCGGGCCGCATCAGGCAAGAATGCGCGTCAGTACGATTGGACGGAACACCGTCTTGAACACGACGATGGGCGCGTCTGGGTAGGCACGCAGGCGGATATGCACGTTGTTCTTGGAATGACGAGGGCACTCGCCAACCTGCTAATCAAAGGACGCATCGGCTCGGCCAACGGCTGGTTCCCAGCCGGAAAGCGCCCACCCTACGTCGGACGTGGATCGCGCAATGGCGCTGCCCACCCCATGCACAGGGCGGAACTTATCAACTTCCTTCACGTGGATGGGCGCTCGTTCTCTGGGACACAGTTTCAGCTTCATCGAGAGCACGGCGTCACAAAGAGCGCGGCATGTAATCTTGCGCGCGGGAAGGTGAAGGTCGCGAATGGCTGGTACGTCGAGGGCACCGCGCTCCCGACAACCGGGCGGGGCGCGCGTTGGCTCAAAATCGCAAGCGCTTCGGTCTGACCGCAACATAGCGTGGTGCGAGAAGTACCTTCGTATTCCTGAAGGCAAATTTGTCGGCCAGCCATTGCAGATGGCCGACTTCATGAAAGACGATTTCCGGGCGATCTACGACAATCCCCACGGAACTCGTCGGGCAATCATTTCGAGGGCCAGAAAGAACTCCAAGACCACCGAGAGCGCGATGATCCTCTTGCTGCACCTTTGCGGCCCTGAGGCTAATCCAAACTCGCAGTTGTTCAGCGCGGCCCAGTCTCGCGACCAGGCTGCCGTTCTGTTCGCCCTTGCGGCGAAGATGGTGCGACTTTCGCCCGACCTGTCCGGCTTCGTCACCGTCAGAGACACGGCCAAGCAGCTCTTCTGTGCCGAGCTTGGCACGCTTTACCGGGCTCTTTCGGCGGATGCGTCTACCGCTTTTGGTCTTTCACCATCGCTCGTGGTGCATGACGAACTAGGGCAGGTCAAAGGCCCCCGTTCGCCACTTTACGAAGCCCTAGAGACCGCTACCGCGGCACAGGCCGAGCCGCTTTCGATCGTCATCAGTACGCAGGCGCCAACTGAAGCTGACCTGCTCTCGGTTCTGATCGACGACGCCCTCACTGGCGCAGACCCACGCACGGTGTTGCGGTTCAACACCGCCCCTATGGACCTAGATCCGTTCTCCGAGGAAGCTATTCGGGCGGCCAACCCGGCTTTCGACATCTTCATGAACAAGGCCGAAGTCCTGGCGATGGCTGAGGACGCGCGTCGGATGCCCAGCCGACAGGCAGAGTACGAAAACCTCGTTACCAACAGACGGGTTGAAACCAATACACCGTTCATCTCCCGTGGCGTCTGGTTGGCCAATACGGGGGAAGCGGTCGCAGATTTCGAGGGACTGCCGATCTATGGCGGATTGGATCTTTCGGAGACGAACGATCTCACAGCCTTAGTTCTCACAGCACCGGTTGCCGGCCTCTGGCATGTTAGGCCAACGTTCTGGCTTCCTGGTGACGAGTTGGCTGAGCGTGCTCGTAAAGACCGGGTGCCCTATGACATCTGGCGCAATCAAGGCCACCTAATCGCGGTCCCCGGTCGTTCGATCGAGTACGAGTGGGTTGCGAAACAGTTACGTGACACGTTCGACCGCTACGATGTGCGCCAGATCGCGTTCGATCGGTGGAACTTCAAGCATTTGAAGCCGTGGCTCGAAAAGGCCGGCTTCACCGAGGAAGAGCTCGGGCGCTTTCAGGAGTTCGGCCAGGGGTTCCAGAGCATGTCTCCGGCCCTTCGAGAGTTGGAAAGCCTGCTTCTCAATGAGAAGCTTGCTCACGGCGCCCACCCTGTTTTGACGATGTGTGCGGCGAACGCGGTCGTCCAACCCGATCCGGCCGGCAACCGCAAGCTATCCAAATCACGCAGCCGAGGCCGCATCGACGGCATGGTGGCGCTCGCGATGGCGATGTCGGTCGCCTCTACGCACACGGTCGAACCTGAGCGCTCCTATCAGATGCTCTTCGTCTGACCCGGCAAGGGACAATCACATGAACCGTGCGTATTCCATCCTCGCCGTAAAGGCGGTGGACGATGACCAGCGCGTGATCCGCGGCGTTGCCACCACGCCGAACCCCGATCGCGTTGGCGACATCGTTGACCCCCTGGGCGTCAAGTTCACAAACCCGATGCCGCTCTTGCACCAGCATGACAGCGGGCGTCCGGTCGGCACCGTGAAATTCGACCGTCCTACCAAGGATGGCATCCAATTCGAGGCTTCCTTGCCTCGGATCGACGAGCCCGGTCCCCTGAAGGACCGCGTCGACACTGCGTGGGGCGAGGTGAAGGCCGGACTGGTCCGTGCCGTCTCCATCGGCTTCCGCACTCTGTCGGACGGCTACGAGGTCATGAAGGATGGCGGCATCCGCTACCTTCAGACCGAGGTCATGGAGCTTTCGCTCGTGACCATCCCGGCCAATGCCGACGCCAAGATCTCCCTCATCAAGTCGATCGACGCCCCTTTGCTGGCCGCGACAGGCAAGCAGCCGAGCGACGCTGACCGACCCGCGACCCCCGGCGCTACGGGCTCCCAATCACCCATCAGCCCGTCGAAAGGGGCTCGCATCATGTCCAAGACCTTCGCAGAACAGATCACCGCCTTCGAGGCGACCCGACAGGCCAAGTCGGCCCGCATGTCGGAACTCATGAACAAGGCCGCCGACGAGGGCTCGACCCTCGATGCGAGCCAGACCGAGGAATACGACGGCCTCGCCGATGAGGTGAAGTCGATCGACGCCCACCTTGTTCGCCTCTCCGATCTGGAGAAGGCCAACCGCGCCGCCGCCAAGCCCGTCGAAGGCGTGAAGGGCACCGAGACCGGCTCTCAGGTCCGTTCCGGCGTCCGCGTCGAGGTGAAGGGCAACAACCTGCCCAAGGGCACCAGCTTCACCCGCTATGCGATGGCCCTTGCCCTCGGCAAGGGCAACCTCATGCAGTCCGCTGAGATCGCCAAGGGCTGGGGCGACAGCACCCCTGAGGTCGAGAAGGTGCTGAAGGCAGCCGTGGCCGCCGGCAACACCACCGACCCCAACTGGGCCAAGCCCCTGGTCGAGTACCAGAACATGGCCTCGGAGTTCGCCGAGCTTCTGCGCCCCATGACCATCGTCGGTCGCATCGAGGGGCTTCGTCGCGTTCCCTTCAACATCAAGATCCCTCGTCAGACCGCAGGCTCGTCCGCGTCTTGGGTCGGTGAGGGCAAGCCGAAGCCGGTCAGCGCTCTGGCGTTCGATCAGATCTTGCTTGGCCACACCAAGCTCGCCGGTATCGTCGTCCTGACCGACGAGCTCGTGCGCCTGTCTAACCCTGCGGCGGAAGGCATCGTCCGCCAGGATCTCGCGGCCACCATCGTTCAGACGATGGACCGTGACTTCGTCGATCCCGGCAAGGCTGCCGTCGCCGATGTGTCGCCGGCCTCCATCACCAACGGCGTCACCCCCGTGGCAGCCAGCGGCACGGATGCCGATGCCGTTCGCGCCGATGTGCGCGCTGTGATGAACAAGTTCGTCGTGGCGAACATGTCCCTCGCGGGTGCGGTCTGGATCATGACCGAGCAGGAAGCTCTTGCTCTCGCGATGATGCAGAACCCGCTGGGTCAGGCCGAGTTCAACGGCCTCGCCATCAACGGCGGCACGGGCGGCACCTTCTTCGGTCTGCCGGTCATCCTGTCGGAGAACATCCCTGCCGGCGCTACCGGCTCGCGGATCATCCTCGCCAAGGCCAACGAGATCCTTCTCGCCGACGACGGCGAGGTGCTTCTCGACTCCAGCAACCAGGCCTCCCTGGAGATGGATAGCGCCCCCGCCACGCCGTCCGCGACCACCGTCATGGTCTCGCTGTGGCAGCACAACATGGTCGGCATTCGCGCCGAGCGGTACGTGAACTGGGCCAAGCGCCGCGCTGGTGCCGTCCAGTTCATCGACAATGCCGCTTACGGCACCGTCTGATCGACTACCCGCTAACGGGGCTGGCGCACATCGCGCCGGCCCCTCTCATTTCGTGAGGCGACTATGTCCAAGGTCGATCTGATCGCCACCAAGTCGATGCGATACGGTGGCCGCGCGCTCACCGTTGGCGAGCCTTTCCAGGCTTCTCGCCGTGATGCGCGCACGCTCGGAGCCATCGGCAAAGCCGAAGCCGCCCCCGAGGTCGATCCCGAAGAGGTCGAACGCCAGAAGCTACTGGAGCGCCTGCGTGGCGAGTACCAGAAGGCCAAGGGCGAAGACCCCGATATGCGTTGGGGCGTGCCGCGCCTTGAGCAGGAAATTGCCGCGGCTGTGAAGGCCAAGACGCAGACCTATCAGCGTCGCGATCTGCGCGCCGAGGACTGATCATGCGCATTTTCGGCCTACAGGTCTCACGACAGAAGGCCGCTCGTGCGCTTTCCACCCCCGATGCCCGCGGCGGCTGGTGGCCGATCATCAAAGAGTCCTTCACCGGGGCTTGGCAGCAGAACGTTGAAATCCGGCACGACGCCGTCCTGTCGTTCCACGCTGACTTCGCTTGCAAAACCCTTATTGCATCCGACATCGCGAAGCTGCGCATCAAGCTCGTGGAGCAGGACGACGGCGGTGTGTGGTCCGAGGTCAAGAGCCCGGCTTACTCGCCTGTGCTGCGGAAGCCGAACCGCTCCCAGAACCGCATCCAGTTCTTCGAGAGCTGGGTGATTTCCAAGCTTCAAAAGGGCAACACCTACGTTCTCAAAGAGCGGGACGGTCGTGGTGTCGTGGTTGGGCTCTACGTACTTGACCCGAATGCGGTGAAGCCGCTCGTCGCCCCTGATGGATCGGTTTACTATCAGCTCTCGCGTGATGATCTGGCCGGTGTCGACGACTTCGACGCAGCGGTCCCGGTCCCCGCGAGCGAGATCATCCATGATCGCTTCAACTGCCTTTTTCACCCTCTGGTAGGCGTTTCTCCGATATTCGCGAACGGCCTCGCTGCGATGCACGGCCTCTCGATCCAGGAAAATGCAACTCGGTTCTTTCAAAACGGGTCGAACCCTGGCGGCATTCTTACTGCTCCAGGCGCTATCGCGGACGAAACCGCCAAGCGTCTTAAGGCGCATTGGGACGCCAATTATACCGGCGCGAACGTGGGCAAGGTCGCGGTTCTTGGCGACGGCCTTCGCTACGAGGCGATGTCCGTTAAGGCTGTAGATGCGCAGTTGATTGAGCAGTTGAAATGGTCGGCTGATGTGGTGTGCTCGACCTACCACGTCCCGCCATATAAGATCGGCATCGGTCAAATGCCGGCCTACAACAACGTACAGGCCCTTAACACCGAGTACTATTCCCAGTGCCTTCAAGTTCTCATGGAGAGCATTGAGCTTTGCCTTGATGAAGGTCTTGGTATTGGGGAAAAGCTTGGCACCGAGTTCGACACCGACAATTTGCTGCGCATGGATAGCGTTACGCAGATGGAGGTTCTGGAGAAGTCCAAGGGGATCATGTCCCCGAACGAGCAGCGTAAGAAGTTGGACCTGAAGCCAAAGCTCGGCGGCAACAGCCCCATGCTTCAGCAGCAGGAATTCAGCCTTGAGGCGTTAGCCAAGCGCGACGCGCAGGCCGACCCTTTTGGCGCAAATACCCCGGAGCCAAAGCCGGTCGAAAATGTAGAGCCTTCTGAAGAGGAGGTTGAAGATAAGGCTTTTGCGTCAAGTGTTTATCTCGCGAAGGCCCTTCAAACTGTTGGCCCTCCGTCGGTTCATTGATACCTATCGGAGATCCGCATGAACCATCGCGAGCTTAAGGCGATGATGACTGAGCTTGCGCCGGTCATTCGCGATTATGTCAGCGCATCTATGCAGCCTGTCCTTGCTCGCCTTGAGGCTATGGAGAAACGCGAGCCGTTGCATGGCAAAGACGGGTCTCCGGGTGTGGACGGGCGCGATGGAATGGCAGGCGCCAATGGCATCGGCATCCATAAAGCGATTGTGAGCGAAGACGGCATCTTGCTCCTCACTTTTACGGACGGTTCGGTCGTTGAGGCCGGACTAGTTCGAGGAGCCGACGGCCGCGACGGCATCAACGGCAAGGATGGTTCCGACGGTCGCGATGGTGCCGATGGCGCGAATGGCAAAGACGCCGACCCAGAGCGGATTATTTTAGCCGTTGCGGAAGAGGTCGCCAAGGCCATTTCGGCGCTTCCGGTCCCGCGTGACGGAGCCGATGGCCGTGACGGCACCGATGGCACTCCCGGCGAACGCGGACAGGACGGCAAGGACGCCGATCCAGAGGAAATCGCTGCTACTGTAGCCTCGGAGGTCTCAAAGGCCGTGGCAGCGCTTCCTGTGCCACAGAATGGCAAGGATGGCCGCGATGGCATCGACGGTAAGGATGGCGTCGGGCTTGCGAGTGCTCTGATCGGCAGAAACGGCGAGCTGATCGTCACCCTGACGAATGGCGATACCAAGGATCTTGGCCTCGTCATCGGCAAGGATGGGGCCTCCGGTCGTGACGGTTCCGACGGCAAGGACGGCGCTCCCGGCGCTGATGGCCTCGGGTTCGATGACATGACCGAGACCGTTGAGGATGATGGGCGCACCATCGTTCGGCGCTACCAGAGCGGCGATGAGGTCAAGGAATTTCGCCATACCCTCGCGGTCCCGATCGATCGCGGCGTCTACAAGGACGGGCAAGCCTATAAGGCCGGGGACGGCGTCACTTTGGGCGGCTCGTGGTGGCTTGCTCGTAAGGACACTCAGGCCCGCCCGGATGGCGGCGGCGAGGATTGGCGCCTTGCCGTCAAGCGTGGACGCGATGGCAAGGACGGAAAAGACGGTGAGCGCGGTCTTCAGGGCAAGACAGGCGAGGCCGGCAAAGACCTGACCCAGCTTGGCCCCAACGGCCAGAAGTGGTGATCCCGATGACGGATGACGCTTACCGCAAGACCGTGAAGCGGAAGACGGCCACAGCTTTCGAGACGCAGCCGTCCGTGATCGTGCGTTCTTTCGAGGTGTCTCCGGGCGTCTACGCCGAGGGCGTTGTTCCTGTAGGAACGGACGGTTCTCCCATCGGCAGCGGAATGCCGGTTCATCTCGCGCAGGAAGAAACGGATCTCGCTGCGGGACAGTCGGGAATTGTTGCCACGGCCGGCGACCGCATCCTGGCGATCATCAATATCGGCGCTGGAAATGCCAACCTCAGCTTCGGCGAGATCGCAGTCGTGGACGCCGGCTATCCCTGCGACGCTGCTCCCCAGGTGGGACGTCAGGGCGGCGGCCTGACCTTCGACGAGCCGATGGTCCTCGGGGTGGATATCCACGCAGTCTCCGCGGCCGGCACGACCATTCTCGTCCTGAAGGCTTGATGCCATGGGTGGTCTATCTCCTTCCGCTGCCCCCAATCTTGCGGGCGTACCCGTTGGGCCGTCTGTGCCGTTCTTTCGGATGGGCGAGCCGCTAATCATCCCGGTTGGCCCTGACACGGCAGATCAGCCCTTCAAGGTTGCCCTCCCGGCCAACGTCACCTCGTTCCTCTACACGAACAACAACCCCTTCGCGGTTCGTCTGATCGGCACTCGGCAGGGCCGCCCCTTCGCGATCGTGACACCTTCGACCGGATGGCTTTGGATGCCAGGAACGCAGGCGGTTCGTACCTCTGTTCGCCCAGAGTTCGTCTCTGTCATGTCGGTAGACGGTCCCTACGCTTCCACGAGCCCCGATCAGAAGGCGGGCCGCGGCTTCGTCGAGCTCCAATACGGCACGGGGCACAGCTGATGCTCAAGCCGATTGCCGCCTCACTTCTCGCGCTGTCTCTTGCTGCGCCCGTTCTAGCTGGCGGCGTCATCACTTCTCCTCCGCCGGGTCGTGTCGGTCCAATGGGGCCTGCCGGGCCGCAGGGTGAGCCGGGACCGAAGGGAGATAAGGGCGATGCAGGCTTACGTGGTGACGCCGGATCGATTGGATCCGAAGGCCCTCGCGGACTTCAAGGCCCGGTGGGACCAGCAGGTCCTAGAGGGGCCGATGGTTTACCTGGAGCCGTCGGAACGGCTGGACCTAAGGGCGAACCCGGTCCTTCAGGCCCAACGGGTGCTACAGGCGCCACGGGTGCCACCGGGGGAACAGGCCCGCAGGGGCCGACCGGCCCCGCCGGCCCGAAGTCATCCACCTTCGTCTGCAACGCTACAATCGCCGAAACCGTAGCGCTCGCGATCAGCTCGGGCACACGGGTCACGCCCGCGGCCACCTGTGCTGGCGTCCTCGCGACTGACGTGCTCGTGGCCTACCCAACCAGCCTCGCCAGTCTGACGACTGCGCTGGGCGTCTCCAATGGCATCGCCATACACCACGCGATCCCGACGGCGGCCAACACGTTCCGGGCCGTCATCAACGCGCCGGCACTCACGCTCGGCGCCTCCTACTCCATCCCCGTCGCGGTCTATGCGGTGAACCGCTGATGTCTCGTATCGCTCGAAGCAGCCAGCCGCTGTATCAGACCGTCAACCGCCCTGTGTCCTGGCCTGTCGCCCTGAGCGCGCCGGACGGATCAGCGATCAATCTCACTGGCGCCACGGCGCAAGCGGCCCTCGTTTGGGGCAGCACGTCGAAAGATCTGACGGTTTCGCTCTCGGCGGCATCCTCGGGACGCATCCTCCTCACGGGCGCCGCTGCTCTCACTCAGGATCTGCCAGCCGGGCGCCTGGCGGAACTTCAACTCATCGTCACCGACAGCCAGGGCGTCGTCACCGACTACGTCTGGCCTGTCGTTGGAGAGACACCGTGAGCAGCGCGGCTGTCGTCGAACAGGTCGTTGCCACGGCCACCATCACAACGGAGCGCGGGGCCTCTTCGGCCGTCGCCTACCAGCAGGCGGCAACGGCCACTGTTGCTAACGAGCAGGGGCCGGCCGGGCCTCCGGGCTCTGGCATCGGATACGACCACCAGCAGCCCTCGCCCTCAATGCTGTGGACTGTCGCCCACAATCTCGGGGCACGCCCCGGCGTTCAGACCTTCTCCGTCGGCGGCGTGGAGATTGTCGGCGCCGTCCAGCACCTCTCGAATAACGTCTTGTCGATCGCCTTCGTCGTGCCTGTGGCCGGCTACGCGCACGTCATCTGAGGGTTCTAAAGCATGTCTAAGCCTATCCTCTCAGATCAGGATTTCGGCGGCGTCGCCCGTATCCTCAACCTGCCGAACGCCGTCGGCGATCAGGAGCCCGCGACCCTTGCGCAGCTGAAGGCCCAGATCGAAGGGCTGGCCTGGAAGGACTCGGTCCGCGTCTCGACGCAGGGCAACATCAGCATCGCGTCGCCTGGGGCGACAATCGACGGCATCACCATGTCGGCGAATGACCGCGTCCTCGTCCGCGCGCAGACGACGGGTTCCGAGAACGGCATCTACATCTGGAATGGGTCAGCCACGGCTCTGACCCGCTCCCTCGACGCCAACACCAGCGACGAGTTGGAGGGGGCAGTCGTTACCGTGGAGGAAGGCACCTCCGCCGGAGCCACGTATCGGCAGACGTCCGTCAATTTCACCATCGGCTCAGGCGCTGTCGCCTGGACCTCGTTCGGAACTGCGGCAGGCGCTGCGACCGAAGCGACGGCCGGCATCGCCGAGATCGCCACCCAGGCCGAGACGGATGGCGGAACCGATGACCAGCGCATTGTTACCCCGGCAAAGCTGGCCGCGTGGTCCGGCCGCGTTCGCAAGTTCCCCCAGGCCATCGGTGACGGTTCGGCCACCCAGATCGACGTCACGCACAACCTGAACACGCGCGATGTCGTCGTGGAAGTCTTCTACGCCAGCGGCGCCTACGCGACCGTCATCTGCGATGTGAGCCGTCCGACGGTCAACTCGGTGCGCCTGAACTTCGCGGCCGCGCCGGCAGCCAATGCTCTTCGGGTCGTGGTCACCGGCTGATGGATGCCCTTTCTGACGTCCTGAAGGGGGGCGTTTCTGCGTTCCTCTCCATCAACATCCAGATCTTCGACGCCAACGGCACATGGACGAAGCCGGCCGGCGCGGTTCGAGTTCAGGTGTTCGTTCAGGGCGGCGGCGGTGGTGGGTCTTCCGGCGGGCGGCAGGCGTCGGGCACGGTCTCTCGCGGCGGCAATCCTGGCGGTTCCGGCGGCTTCAATTGGGATGAGTTCGACGCGGCTGATTTGCCGGCGACAGCTCAGATATTTGTCGGCACTGGCGGCACTGGCGGTGCTAGCGTCACGACAGACAGCACGGCGGGGACGCAAGGAACAGTAGGAGGCGGCTCAGCTTTTGGCTCGCCATCCTCTTCCTATTATGTGGCTACGACAGGCGGGATTTTCGGCACCGCGACAGGAGTCGGCGCCCATGGCGGCGGTCGCTATGCGCTTACTCTTACAGCGACTGCATCGAGCGCGGCAGGCGGTTCGGGTTCTACTCAGGCCGGACCTTCAGGATACGGTGTTGCGCCGGGTGGCGCGGGCGCTGGGCAGACCACAACTCCAGGCAACTATAACGGCGGCAGATACTACTTTGACTTACGTCCGCAAACCGCCGCCTTCATCGGCGCTGCTGGCGTCGGCTCCACCAAAACCGATGCCGTCGCACCCATAACTCCATTCGCCCTTTCCTATGGTCTTTTCGGCAACGGTGGCCCCGGCGGCTGGTCGAATGTGGACGGCACGGCGGGCGCAGGCGCGAACGGATCGCGTGGCGGCGGCGGTGGCGGCGGTGGCGCTTCCTTGAACGGCAACCCGTCCGGCAAGGGCGGCGATGGCGGCAAGGGTCGCGTCGTCGTGGTTACGACCATTCAGTCATGACCTGCGAAATCCGCATCTGGGAATTCGGGTGAGACATGAGCGTGACAAGGATCTGAAATGCCAGCCTTGATCTCACTGGAGACCGCGAAGCGGCATTTGCTCATCGACTACGATGACCGGGACGAGGACATCCAAGCCAAGGCGGAAGAGGCCACGGACATCGTGGTCGACTACCTGAAGCGTCCCGATCATGGATGGACGTTTGAGACCGTCCCCGGCCGCGTTCGGGCCGCCATCCTGCTTACGCTCGGCGTCATTTACGAGGACCGCGAGGGACAGGTTGATCCCTTGTCGGATGCTGTTCGCTCTCTTCTCCATCGGATGCGCGATCCTGCGCTGGCCTGATCTCCGCCACCAAGGGATAGGGCATGGCAAAGCAATTCGGCGCAGGCGACCTCCGCGAGCGCGTCAAATTCCAGAAACGCGGCGGCACTGAGGACGGCTACGGCAATGAAGTGCCAGGCCAATGGGAAGACCAGTTCATGCGAGCCGCTCACTTCATCATGAAGCCTGGCAGCGAGAGCGTTTTGGCCGCCCGCCTTCAGGGCACTCAGCCCGTGACGATGATCCTGCGCTACGACGATCAGACCCGAACCATCGGAACTGACTGGCGGGCGGTCGATACGCGAGACGGCACCGCATACGCCATCAGGGCATCAGCCGACATGGATCGAAAGCGTCAGTGGTGGTCGCTGGTGTGTGTCGCGGGGGAGGTGGCGTGATGGAGACCAATCGCCTCGTCCGTCAGATCCAATCCATGCCTGAGCGCGTCCGTGCTGCCGTCAAGGACGCTATCGACCAGAACGCTGACGAGCTCGTGGCGCTGCAGAAGCGTTTGGCGCCGCGGAAGACAGGCAGGTTCGCCTCGTCCATTCGTAAAGAGCCAGGCACCAACGAACTTTCCGTTCGCGTTGTAGGCGGCGGCAAGCTGACGACGGTTGCCGCAAATTCGCGGATTAGCAGCGAAGAGGCCGCGTCTGGGGTCGGCGCCTACGATTACTCGGCGGCCCTTGAGTTCGGCACGGAGAATATGGTCGCCAAGCCGAGCTTCTATCCAGGATATCGCTCGCTGAAGAAGCGCATGAAAGCTCGCATCTCTCGCGCCGCGCGCAAGGCCATCGTTGAGGATCAGGCCGTTTCATCCGCCGCTTCACCGCAGAGTGAGGTTTCCGGTGACTGAACCAACCCTCGCATTGCAAGGTGCCATCGTCGCCGCCTTGAAGGGCGCAGCGCCCGTGCGAGCTGTGCTCGGTGAACGCATTTACGACCGCGTCCCTACCGCGGCCGCTAAGCCTTACGTGCGCGTCGGCGAGGACCAGGTTGTCCCCGATCGCGCTGAGTGTTTCGAGCGCAGCGTAGAGATTTACGCCACGCTTCATGTCTGGTCCGCGGCCGTTGGCCGCCCCGAAGCAAAGCGCGCGGTAGGGGCGATTGTAGACGCGCTGGATGGCGCGGACCTCGACCTCGGCACAGACCTTCACCTCGTGCTTATCGAGCACGACAGTACCCGGTTCGTGGACGGAGACGATCCGTTGACCACGCACGGCGTCGTCGTCTTCCGCGCTTTGATCGACGCGGCCTAACCCACCACCTGAGAGGATCACGACATGGCCAAGCCCGTCACCCGGCGGTTCGGAGACCTGCGCGTCTACCTGGACACCAGCACGACCAGCACCCCTACGTTCGAGATGCCGTGCGGCTTCACCGACAAGTCGCTGGAGCTCACCGCAGACGCTTCCGATATCGCGGTTCCGGACTGTGACGATCCCGATGGCGCGATCTGGAATGAGAGGGATATCCGCACCCGCAACGCCCGCGTCACCGGCCAAGGTGTGCTGGCGATGGAAAGCTCGGAGGAATGGCGCTCATTCTTCCTCAACGGCTCCCGCCTCGTCCGCGTCGAGATCAACGCGCCGGCGGCTGACGGCGGCGGCTACTGGCAGGGCAGGGCCGTTCTCACTTCCTGGCGCATCGACGGCACCCTCGGCGACAAGCTCAAGAGCAACGTCGAGATGTCGAACGACGGTGAGTGGGTCTGGACTGCGGCGACCGCATAATGTCGAGCGACGGCAATACGACCCTCGATTGGGCGGACGGCACCTATACGTTCAGGCTCGGCCTGGGCGAGCTTCAGGAGCACGACGAGAAGATCTCGGAAGGGCGCCCGATGGGCTACCCCTCCGGGCCGCTTGCCGTGCTCTCTCGGCTCTGGGACGGAACGTGGAAGATCGCTGACGTTCGAGAGACCATCCGGCTCGGCCTCATCGGTGGCGGGATGCCCCCGGTAGACGCGCTCAAGCTGGTTCGACGCTATGTCGATGACCAGCCTTTGATGGCGAACGTTGGCCTCGCCGTCTTGATCCTCGCGGAAGCGGTCGGCATCGAAAAGCAGGACCCCAACGCGGGAAAGCCCGCGCCCGCGCGGACAAAGGGGCGGAGCCGGAATACGACCGGCTCGACTTCGCGGGCTTCATCGGCTCCGGCCTCGTAATGGGGTTGTCCCCTGGGGACGTACGCAAGCTGTCTCTCTGGCAGCTCAAAGCGGCCATCGACGGGTGGAACAAGGCGCACGGCGGAAAGGAAGGCGCAGAGCTTTCCGACAAGGAAGCCCTGCAGATCGGCGAGATGCTGGACGCGCCCCCGGTCTGGGCGAGCTAGTTGTCCTCGCGACCGTAGAAATCCCAGATCGCTATCGTCTGGTGGGCGGTATCCTCCGGGACCCCTCGGTCCTTGAGGGCATTGATAGCGCGCACTAGGGCCGCGCCCTTCGTTAGTGAAGGTTCCCGCACATCAACGCCTGAGATGCGGGAGAAAGCTTCGTCCAGGTCTCCGGCAGATCTTTGGATCGCGTAGCATCGGAGAACTGCACTCTCGCCCCGTTGGCGGGCGGCAGATCGGTAGCAATCATCCACCGCGATCTTCATTCCGGTTGCCCCGGTCTTCTTCAGGGCATTGCGCGCCACCTGTGCCCCTCGTGCGAACTCCGACTTGTACCTCTGGGTACTCGCGGTCTGCTCCGCCAAGGCAGGCGATGCGCACAGCGCGGCGCACACCAAGAGTAAGATCTTCCGCATGGCCACTGACCTCGAACGGCTTGTCGTCTCGCTAGACGCCGACATCACGAAACTGACCCGCCAGCTCAAGCGGGCCGGTGTCGAGATAGACGATTTCGGCAAGGACGCCACGCGCAAAGCGAAGCGGGCCGCAGACGACGTTTCCAGCAACCTAGGAAAGATCAACGACAACGCGCGCCTTTCGAGCACCCAGACCCAGCAGCTTGGGTTTCAGCTTAACGACATCGCCACCTCTCTCGGCTCGGGGTCGTCGCCGTTCCAGGTGCTCGCGCAGCAGGGCGGGCAGGTCTATCAAGCCCTGTCGATGAACGGCGGCATCGGCCAGGGCCTCCAGGGGGTCAAGACCGGGCTCCTCGAACTGGCGACGCCTACTCGCTTGGCTCTGGCCGGTTTCGGCACCCTCGCCGCTGGTGCGATTTTTGCCGGCTATCAGTATGCCGCGGCACAGGACGACATCAAAAAGGGCCTTCAGGGAATCGGGGCCGCCTCCGGGGCGACGGTAAACGACATCAATCAGATCGCTGAGCGGATCTCTGCAGCTAAGTCGATCTCGATCAACGCCGCTCGCGATATCGCTACCGCCATCGCAGCGACGGGCAAGGTCGGCGCCGGTAACATCGAGGGCGTGGCAGGTCTCGCCCCAGGCTTCGCGCGTCTTATGGGCACCGACCTTCAGACGGCAGGCGCCGAACTCGCCGGCATTTTTGCCGAGCCCATCGCTGGCGCGGACACCTTCATCAAAAAGCTCGGCGGCATCAACGACCAGACCCGCGAGCTAATCAAAAACCTGACAGAGCAAGGAAACCGTCAGCAGGCTATCATCGTGTTGCAGAACGCGGTGCAGCCCGTGCTTGACGCGGCGCAAGACGGTCGAAGCCCAGGCCGAAAGCTGCTCGACACGATCGTTCAGCGTGGATCGCAGGCGCTGGATTATACCGGCCGCGTCGCTGCGGCTACGGTCAATCCGGAGGGTACGGAGGAAGACCAGCTTCGCACCGCCCAGCGACAGCTTGAGTTGGCAAAACAAGTTAAGGCGGCGCTGCCCAGCCTGTTCGGCGGAGACGACTCGCTCGCGAACACGGCGCTCGACGCCATGCAGCAGCAGGTTGACCAGCTGACCAGGAAGCTCGAAGCGGCAGGCGTTGCCCGTAAGAAGCTTACCGATGACATCAACGGCGCCGAGGCTACCCGAAATGCGGGGCCAATCGTCCGCTCGCTTGATCCTGCCGGATCTCAGCTGGAAAAGGCTCAGAACGACCTTGAGAGCCTAGGTCGCAGCATCGCGACGCTCAACCTCGACCCGAGCAACGCGAACTCCAGCGAACTCGACAAATACGTCACCAAGTACGGGGAGTTGAAGACCCGCGTCGACCTCCTCAAGGATGCATACGACAAGGGCGGGGCATCGGCGCGCGCGGCTTTGGTCGCGGCTGATTATGCGACCAATACGGCCGGACTTTCCAGCTACGAGCGCGGACTGCGCGCCATCGTTCAGCAGTATCAGGAGATGGCTCGCGCAGCTCGTGAGGCTGGCAATGAAGGGCAGGCTAGGGGCTTTGAGGCCGCTGGCATGCGAGCGCAGGATGCATACCGGGCACAAAACGTTGAACGTGCTCGCGGCGAGATCGCAGTGCCGCAAGAGTTCTTCAACGTCATCCGCGCCGCGGAGTCGGGCACGAACGATAACGCTGTGAGTTCTACGGGCGCTGTCGGCCGCTATCAGTTCATCAAGAGCACATGGCTCGAACTTTTTCAGCAAGTGAAATCGTCCCGCTACGCCGAGATCCAAAAGGCGAATACAGGCGCAGACGGGAATGTAGACGCAGCCGCAGTCAATGCGGCGGTGCTCGCGTTGCGGAATGACCCCGCCTTACAAGAGGAGCTTGTTCGCGTATTTACGCAGCGGAATGCCGCCGCTCTTGATCGGCAGGGCTTCGCGCCAACATCGCGCAATCTTTACGCGGCGCACAATATCGGTACAGGCGGCGCGGCCGCTCTACTTCGGGCTGAGCGTGAGGGTCGCGGCGGCGAAACCGCGCAAAGCGTGCTCGACCCGATCGACAAGCGGCTAACCTCCGCGAATAGCGCCTATTACGGAAGCGGCAAGACCGTAACCGAGTCGTTGGCGATCCTCGAAAAGAAGACCCAGGCGAACGGCGCCAGCGCGCGCGCGGCCAAGGAAGACGTGATCGCAACGGACGCGCAAACGGCCGCGATGGGCCGTAGTGCCACCGAAGCGGCCCGGCTGAAGTCCATCAACGACGACCTCCGTTCGGCGCGTGAGAATGGCGAGGCGGTTGGGCTGCGGTTCAAAAATGCTGAAGAGCTTCTAAAGGCCTCCTCGGCTGGGCTTACCGGCGAGTTGAAGTCGCAGACGGACCAGATCAAAGCCAATGCGGATGCCCGTGAGCGCGCCGTCGCCGCGCAGCTCAATACGCGCTTTCAACAAGATCAGACTGCCGCGCGAGAGGCCCTTGGGCGGACCTATGAGGAGCAGGCGGCCTATACAGGCGCGAAGGCGTATGGGACGCCGGGCTCTGAGGAGTTCAAAAACGCCAAGGCCGGCATTGAGGAGATCCAGGGCCTCACGACCGCAAAGAACTACACCGGTTCGTTCCTTAAGGATCTGAACTACGATCTGATGCAAGCCAAGAGCTTTGGCGATGCGGCGCTTGGCTCGCTTCAGCGCCTGCTGTCGAAGGCCGGAGACGCCGCGCTCGACAAGCTCGTTTCCAGCCTGTTCGCGCCAGGCGGCGGCGGGGCAAGCCTGTTCGCGGGAGTGACCAAGTTCTTTACGGGCGGCTTTGCGGCTGGCGGCTATACCGGCGACGGTGCCCGCAACGACCCGGCCGGCGTCGTGCATAAAGGCGAGTACGTCTTCGACAAGGCGACGACCTCGCGCCTTGGCGTCGGCACGTTGGAAGCTATCCGGCGCGGTATGCCTGCCTACGCGGCTGGCGGCTTCGTTGGGGCGTTGCCGTCGATCTCGACTGCGCGACCAGCCTCGTCAGGCTCCTCCCGCCCTTCAGTCCGCATGGGCGACACGATCATTGACGCGCGCGGTGCGGACTCCGGCGTGGAGCAGCGTCTGGCCGCCCTCGTCGCGGCCCAGGCCGCAGAGAGCCGGCGGACCATCGGCCAGCAGCTCTCGAACTGGAAAGAGGACAACTGACGTGCCGCGTATGCCAGAGACGCTGGCGGCCCTCCAGCGTGGCCAGACCGTGCGTGTTGCCCGCCTCGTCCAACTCGACTTCGCCACGCAAACGAAGCTCCTCCACCAGGGCGCCGGCCCGCTCCGCACGGCGGACGGGCGCATCTGGAGCGGCATCGGGGAACTTGGTCAGATCTCGGACATCGATCGCGCCGTAGTCCCTACCGGTGGATCTCCGACGCTGACGCTATCGGGTGTTGAACCAGATCTCATCGCTAAGACCCTTGCGGCCTCTGCCGAGGTGAAGGGCCGTCCCGTTCGGATCTACGATCAGCACTACACCGAGACGGGCGGGAACATCGTCCTCGCCGACGTCCCGCTCGCAATCTACTCCGGCCTCATGGACCGGATCTCCATCGCCGATCAGGGCGCCACGGCGACCATTTCCGTCGTGACCGTGACGCTCCTCTACAACCGGCGCCGGCCTGCTTTCGGCTACCTGAACCCCGCCTCGCAGGAGCGCCTTCATCCTGGGGATGGTGGATGCCGTCAGATCGCGCGCCTGACGCAGGCAAACGAGAAGTTCCCGACCTACTGAAGCACGTCCATGCCGGCATGGAGGCGCCCTTCGACCGGGCTGCCGGCATGGATTGCTGCATGTTCGTCGCGGACTGGGTCGAAGCCTGCTCCGGCACCGACCCGGCCGCTCATCTCCGGGGCACCTACACCGGCCCGTTCGGCGCCGCCCGCCAGATTGCCCGCTACGGCGACTTCGAGACCATGTGGCGGGTCTGCATGTCGGCCGCCGGCTTCAACACCACCATGGCCCCGCAGCCCGGCGATGTCGCCGTGGTGCTCGACGCCGCCGGCAACACCGTCTCCGCCATCCGCTTCGCCCGGGCGTGGGCCGCGAAGTCTGAGACCGGCGTCGTGATCGAGGATTTCCGCATGATCGTCGCCTGGAGCATCCCGCGTGGTTGAAGCGATCGGTCTGGCGATCATCTCGGCGTTCACGACTTCGGCCGCGCTCGCCTCTGCCATCGCGACGACCACCGTGCTCGGCGTGTCCATCGGAACGATCGTCGGCACCGCCGTCGTTCTTGGCGGCTCCCTGCTTGTCTCCGCTCTCACGACGCCCGACACCCGCCAGAAGGTCCAAGCGCAGCAATTCTCGACGCGCCAATCCCTGCCAGCTCGGCGTCGCGTCTACGGCCGGACGAAGCTCGCTGGCCCGAAGCTGGAGTGGAAGGGCTACAACGGCTGCTTCGTCAACGCGCTCTATCACTGCGAAGGCCCGATCGGGGGCTACGACGAGTTCTGGTTCGAGGACAAGAAGTCCGCCCTGCCAACCGGCTCGCTCGGTGGCTTCACAGGCATCGCCCCCTGGCAGCAATACGTCTCGGTCGAAGCTCATCTCGGCACCGAGGACCAGATTGCGTCGAATGTCCTGACGACCCGCCTTCCGTGGTGGACGGCGAACGACCGCCTGGCTGGCTGCGCCTACACCGTGGCGTTCCACGCCCCGCCTGCGGAGAAGGACTTCAAGAAGTTCTATCCGAGCGGGACGTGGCCAGAGCACCGCGTCGTTCTGCGCGGATCTGTCGTGCGCAACGTCAACGACCCCGCGCAGACGTCGAACCCGGCAACGTGGCAGTGGTCGGAAACCCCGGCCCTCTGCATCCGGGATCACCTCACGCATCAGCTTTGGGGCATGAAGGTGCCGGAGAGCTTGATCGACGACGTGTCGTTCGGAGCAAAGGCCTTCACCGACTCCGCTCCGGTGACCAGGAAAGATGGCGCTGTCATCGCGCGCTACGCTCTCGGCGGCGCCTTCGACCTGACCGAGGAGCCGGCCGACGTGCTCCAGGGCATGCTTAACGCCTGCGATGGCCGCCTCTTCCTGACCGTAGACGGCAAGATCGGCATCAGCGGCGGCACCTACGTCGCTCCCGAGGTGACGCTACGCGACCCGCAAATCATCTCCGTCACGGTCGAGAAGGGCTCGAAGAAGCGGGCCAGCTTCAATCGGATGAAGATCAGCTACGTCTCCCCGCGGCACGACTACCAGGTCATCGAGGGCGACCCGTGGGAGGATTACGACGCGCAGTCCGAGGCCGGGGAGATCCTGGAGACCGACTTCGCTCGCCCCTGGGTCCAGGACCACAACCAGCTTCGCCGCCTCGCCAAGATCTTCTGCGCCAAGGGCAATCCAGAATGGCGCATCACCGGCATGGTCACGGATCGCTCGGGGCTGCCGGCGCTGTTCGAAGACATCATCCGCCTCGTCCTGCCCCGGTACGGAATCGATGCCGTATTCACCGTGGACCGGGCAGTTGCTTCGGCCGACGGGTCCACCTGTACCTTCGATATGACCTCGCTTGATCCGACCTGCTACGACTTCAACGCGGCGACGGAAGAGGGCATTACTCCGGCCTTACCGAACGAAAGCACGGGCGCCGAGCCCCTCGCGCCGCCAGTTGGGCTTCTCGCCTACATCGAGCGCCGCGCCGTGGGCGGGAACGTCAACGCGGCCTTCCTCGTCCTCACGGCGAGCCCGCCCAGCCGCCTCGACTTGTCGCTGATCGGACGCTACCGCAGGGTCGGCACCACGGACTGGATCGACATGCGCGCGGACAGCGATAGCCGCTCCCGCGTCGTATCCGACGTCCTGGCGGATGGCGCAGAATATGAGCCGCAGGGTGCGCTTGCCGGCTACGATCGCGCTGCGCAAAGCGTCTGGCTCGGCACGAACCCGATCACCATCATTGCGACGTCGGACAACGTCGCCCCCTCCGCGCCGACCTACACCTCCGCAACGCTGAGCGGGACGACGGTCAACCACGCGGTCAAGCAGTCGTCCTCGGCCAATGCCCGCAACATTCGACTGTCTCGCGTCAACGGCTTCGGGAAGGTGTTTGCGGATGCCGCCCTTTCCGTCACGGAGGCGCTGAGCCCGAACCAGACCGACACGCTCACCGACACGATCTCGCTCGGCTACATCAACTGGTGGCTAACGGCACAGAACGCTTCCGGCGTATCGAGCCCGGCCAGCGATCCCAAGTCGCTGCTCTACGTCACGCAGCCCGGCGCAAAGAACTCGTTCCCGAACGATCTCACCAACGCCGAGTGGGTCAAAACAGGCTCAACCGCGACGCTGAGCGGGGCCGGGCCGGATGGCAACGCGGCCACGATGATCGCGGAGACCGCGACCACCGGAACCCATATCGTTTCCTACAAGTCCACGACCTTCGTTTCGGGCGCAAAGGTCCGCGCCGTCTGGGGACTGAAGGCCGCTGGTCGGACTGCTGGCCGGATCGACCTGCTCAACAGTGCCGGTACCGGAAATGGCGATTACGTCCGTACCGTCTTCGACCTGACGGCCGGCACCGTGACCGTGGGCACTCCTAATGGAGCGACCTTCAGCGGTGTGACAGCTACGATCCAGCGGGTATCGGCCGACTTCTGGCTGATCGTCATTACCGCCGACACGTCCGCCTCCTCCGGCACGGGTGGTGTCATAGCGATTGAGGATCGTCTGAACCTCGGCTCAGGCGGCGCGGTCATTTCCTATGCCGGCGATACTACCAAGGGCCTTCTCGCCTGGGCCTGCTCTCTTGCTCCGGTGACCTGATGGCAGATCGGCAGTGGCCTCCAGTGCTTCGCTATTCGGAGGCGATGTTTCAGATCCTCGGATCGTCGCGCTCGGGCGGGCAGACCATTTCGGGGCAGGAGCAAGTCGTCATCTCGCCTGCGGGACGGTGGAAGGCAACGGTCACGATTCCGATCACCGACCGACGTTATGGCCCCCTTGAGCGGCAGGACGCCGTTCTCGCCTTCCGGTGGATCGTCAGCGGCGGGCGGGCAGCGACCATCATGGTCCCCCATCGTGACGGAAGGGGGCCTGCCCACCGCGCTCGAATCGTTCCTTGCGGCGGAAGCGTCCCGCATTCGGACGGGACACCACATTCGGACGACACCGAGTACGCGCAGGAATTCACGGGCGCCGTGCTGAACGCTGTCGCGGCGATGAACGCCACGCAGATTACTGTAACCCTCGCTACGGGTTTGAGGATGCTGCCCGGCATGCGCTTCTCGCTGCCGGATGGGCGGATGCACGAAATCGCGGACATCGTCGGGTTCAATGGCGCCAACCTATGGACCGTGATCATCGGCCCGTGGCTTCGGGCGGATTACCCCGCTGGAACGCCACTGAATTTCGACCGTGCGGTTTGCCGGATGCGCCTCGCGACGGATGAGGGCGCGGCTCTTTCGCTGTCGCTTAACAGGTTCGGCACGCCCTCCCTTGAGTTCGTCGAAGCCTTCTGAGGCTCACGTTCTCCTTTAATTCCCTCCGGATCGTAGGAAATGAACGATGGCGCCTCCTAAGGTAGCTGCGCAGGTCTGGCGCGACCTAAGCGACCCGCTCAATCCGCTACTTGGAGCTTACAGGCCAGAGAAAGCCGAAATCCGGGTCTGGGCCGGCTGGGTCGAAAGCAGCTTCACGTCCGCAGAAGGCAGGCTGACGACCCTCGAAACCCTCGCCAACATCCCGAACGGGTCAACGCTGGTTGCAGACGTCGCCGCTGCGAAGGCGCTGACGCGCGTGTCCTCGTCTTATCGGCCAGCCGATGTTCTTGCGAGCTGGACCGCCAACACAACGCTCAGCGCTTCCGCAGCGCCACTGATTGTAGGGGGGAACTATTCGCTCGTTACAGGCGCTGACGGGCAGGTGCTTCAGATCGCGGGCGGCGCGACCTATGGAGTAGGTCCGATCTATGCCGATGAGATCGTGGCCGGCGAGGTATATGACTACATCTTCCCGATCCAGCGCATGGTCGACGGATCGAACGCCGCGCTCCTCGGCCGGCTTTCCGTCTTCGATGCCGCCGACGTCAATCTTGGGCAGCTGACCATCCTGAGCCGCAGCCCGACCGTCGCGGACGGGTTCAAGCGCGAGGTGGTCCGCGTTCTCGCGAATACCGTCCTAGCAGCGTTTCCGACCGCTGTTCGCGCCAAGCCCTATCTCAGCGCCGGCTCGACGAACGGAACGATGCGGATTTCCATGATCCGCCGGAAGACCATCGAGGGCGCGCTCCCGAATCAGGACTACAACCACGACAACGTCACCGGCGAGAGCACGCCGGCTCCGGCGATGAATCAGATCGCCGTCAAGTTCGCTCTTGGGCAGTCGCTGACCGGCGGCGTGAACAACAATTCCTCCGACCCGATCATTTCCGCCACCCCGCGGTGGCCTGGCCTTGCCTTGACGGTGGAGCCCAAGACCCTGCCCAACAGCGGCCCGCGACTGCGCACGACGCCGTCCGACACCATCGTCGATCTCGTGGAGCGGGTGGAGGGGTCCGGGCGGGAGACCCCCCTTTCGGGCTGGGCCAACCACTACCTCGACGCGATCGAGCCGTTCACGACACCGCAGTTCACCATGGCGGTGAGCGGCGGCACGGTCGTGTCCGCTACGCTCAAGCGGCGCTACTTCGGCTTCGACGGCTTGCCGACGATCACCATCGACAACACGGGGACGGGCGGGACCGGCGTCGTCATCCGCCCGGTCGTTTCGTCCGTGGAGACCGGTGGTGAGCTCACGCTGCAGGTCGATGATGGCGGCAGCGGCTACACCACGGCGCCGAAGGGATCGGTGTCCGCGATCAAGTGGGGAACCTCCCTGCCAAAGAGCATCTACTTCACGTCGTTTCTGCTCGGCGCGAAGTATCTTCAGCTCAAGAAGGGATCGGTTCGCCAGGACTGGATCGACAATGCCCTGCGCGGCGCCAAGGCTGCAGCTGCGGCCATCGGGGCGAGCATCGTCAACCCGTGCTGGCTGCTCATGGTCGGCAACTCGGAGAGCGTCGCCGGGCTGGACCACACCGCGAACGATATGGTCGCGCAGGTTCTACAGATCCAGCGGGACCGTGCCGACGCGACCAAGGCCATCACCGGGCAGACTCTAGAGCCGGTGATGATCATCGACCCGGCCCCCACGAACCACCCTGACTTCGATCAGTGGAACCAGCCCTACGTTCGCGCGATGCAGCGGCTCGCCACCTATCCGAACATCCGCATCACGGGTGGCACCTATCACTACCCGGCGAGCGATGCCTCGCATAAGACGAACGCTGGCTACAACCGTCTGGGCCAGCAGGTCTCCCGTGTCGACCACGCCGAGAGCAACCAGTGCGGCTGGACGCATTTGCATCCGATCTTCGAGCGCTCGCGCCGCACCAGCCCGACCACGCTGGAGATCGAGTTCGCGATGCCGCCGCCACCTCGGCCGCTCATGGCGCATCCAAAGCTCGTCATCGACTTGTCGGATGCTGAGGTGAAGCTCGATGGCATCCAAGGCTATGCCGGCATGGCCCTACGCTCGGTCCGTGAGGGGCGGGTGCTGCCGATCAGCAGCATGGTCGTCGCCCCGAACGGCCGGAAGCTCATCATCACGCACGGCCTGTCCAATGTGGCCGTGACGGCGGCCAACGTCTCCGCGCCGGGCAACCTCTTCAACGTGTCGCCGCGCATCGGCTGGGAGACCGGCGCGCTGGTGCGGATCTCGAACTCTGGCGGGACGCTGCCGGGCGGCCTCTCAGCTGGCACGGACTATTACGTGGTTCGTACCGCGACGGCTCAGATCAAGCTCGCCACCAGCCTCGCCAGCGCGCTCGCCGGGACGGTCGTCACCCTGAGTTCGGCCGGGACGGGTACGCACACCCTCACGGCGGATGGGACGCTCCTCGGCGATGGAGCTATCCAGGCCGTCTACGCCACCAAGCGCAACGACGGAAACACGAACGACGACGGGCCGGTGCTCGGTCAGCGTGGCTGTCTACATGACGACCTCTATGCGCCGAACCTGGAGGACGGATATCTGTCCTGCAATTGGTGCGTCTCGTTCGATGGGATTGTGGTCGCGTAATTGAGCCTTTCGCGTCTCTGTCCGAATGCGTACTGAGACGCGAGGGCCTTGCAAAAATAAACGCCTAGATCGTAGGGTGTGTGCATCATTTTGCCGGTTGAAGGCCAAGAATGTCCGCACCTCAGGTCCATGTCCGCGTCGGTGAAACGGAAATTTTTGTGGACTTCGGGGATGGCTCCTGCTCCCCGCCGAACAAGGCGGAACGGGATGTGGCGCGCAAAGCGTTGCTTGCCGCTCTGGAGCTTCTGGACAGCCCGGCGATGGACGAGGTTGCCGCGGCTCCCGGTCCGGTCGGCGACACCTTCAAGCCGAAGCGGCGGCCGAAGTTGTCGGTGGTGAAGTAGGGGACAGAGCTATGGGCTGGCAATCAATAGACGGCGCGCCGCGCGATGGAACGTGGGTCTTGGTCCGGGGCGGTAAACCGTCCTGGGAAGAGGGGTACGGCGACGATCCCGCCGACCCTCCTCCCGCCGTGGTCGCAAAGTGGGTGCCCGAGCGAGAACGTGAGTTCCGCGAGCCCCCCGACGAAACCCGCGAAGAGTACGATGACTACCTGCGCACGGTAGGCTCTTGGTACTTCGCGGCCTGGGACAGCGCGCTCCGTAGTGATTATGCTGATCCAACGGAATGGATGCCGTTGCCGGAGTAGGAGGCTGCAATGGTTGCCGCGAACGACCGCCCCAAAATCCTGAAGATCACCGATACCATCCTGTACACGAGTGATGGCGGACAGCCGTCTCAGTGGGTTGCGAAACTGCTCGACCCCCAGAGCGATTACATTCCCCAGAGCATGCGGCTGTCGTCGGAGAACCACACAGTCGCGCAAGTGAGAGGGAACGACATGCGGGTCTTCGTGCGGCGGACCTATGAGATCAAGCCGCCTGCGGCGGACGCTGCGGTCAAGACGAGCGATTGGCTGCCGCCTAGGGGTTAGAGGGACGAGACTGCCATGTCATCGGAAAGCTTCGTAGTCATTGCCGGGCTTCTGATCCGGTGGCAGCTCATCAGCATGTTCAAAGAAGCCGCTCTTCAGAACGGGTTGAGTTGCAGCCACGAAAGGGCAGGCCCTACCATCCGGTTTACAATCTCCGGCGAGCCACGCTCAGTCTCGATATTCATCTCGGTCGCTAAGCGGTGGATCAGTCGGTTCGCGGACTGACACGCACCCCAGTCGGACCCTAAGGCCGGCGGGAGGGGGAAGGTCAATGTGGGCCGGGCGCTAATCCGGCCGGCCCACCGAGGCAAGCGGTAGGCGCGGAGGGTCGTTTCGTCCCGGCGCCTGCCTTGCTGCTGCGCCGGTCTACTCCTAGCCGCGCGTGATAGCCCACGCCGCCGCACTGATCTGCGGACGATAGCACACCTCGTGCCCTGAGGAATCCCCTCCCGAGCCGGCCGGTCGCCGCGCAACCCCTACATCGCGAGAACTGCAATGGGCCGCGCCCTGCTCGCGATCGCTCTCCTATGCGCGCTGGCGTCACCAGCCATGGCCGCTCGTCATCGCCCGGTCTGCGTGGCCGTCGACATCGAGGGCATCCCGTCCCTCGTCTGCTCCCGGCCGACCCGGCGGCGCTGATGCTTCCTCCGAAACTGTGAGACCAGAACCATGGCCGCAAGCCTGAACCGGGCCGCGTTCTTCGCGTCCGCGCGCAAACTCGTGTTCGGAGGCGCCCTGACGCAAGGGCAGGTTTCCGGCATGGAAGCCATTCTCGACGCGTGTCCGCCCGATCTCGACAGCGACGCGCTGGCGTACTGCTTGGCGACCAGTCTGCATGAGACCGCGCGGACCATGCTCCCGATCAAGGAGTACGGCGGCTCGGCCTACTACACGAAGATGTACGACATCGCCGGAAGCCGGCCGGCGGTCGCCAAAGCGCTCGGCAACACGGTCCCTGGTGACGGTGCCAAGTTCGCGGGCCGCGGCTACGTCCAGCTCACGGGGCGGGCTAACTATCGGCGCGCGACCGGCGAGCTCCAGAACCGCGGCTACCTCACCCGCTCGCAGGATCTGACGCAGACGCCTGACAGCGCCATGGTGCCGGACATCGCCGCAGCGATCATGTTCATCGGCATGCAGGAAGGATGGTTCACCGGCCGCAAGCTCTCGGACTATTTCGGCCCGACCAAGAGCATCCCGGTCGGCGCCCGCGCCATCATCAACGGCACCGACAAGGCCTCCATCATCGCCGGCTACTTCCGGGGCTTCCAGACTGCCTTGCTGGCCGCTGGACACCTTCCTGGCGGCGTGGTGGCGACTGTGCCTGTCCCGCCCGTCAGCGGCGCTCCCATGGTGCCGCCCGCATCCCCCGGCCCCCTCGTCCAGCCCGCGCCTCGGAACAGTGGCGTGCTGCCGGCTCCGAAGCCACTGCCGGAGCCCGTCTACGACGTGAAGCCCTCGTGGGGCTCGCGGCTCGCGTCCTGGCTGATGCGGCCCTGGTTCGGGTGAGGGACACCCAAGGCGCTTGATTGAATCACGAACTCGGCCCGATGCGCCATCACTGTCTATCGACAGCCCCCGAGAGGATTTTCCGCTACCTCCGACCCCCGCTACCTTTAAAGCGGTACTCTGTGCTCTGAGCTACGAAGTCTTTGGCGCACCCGCTGCTCGCTTGGCAGCGATCTTATCACCACCCGAGCCCCGGCGAAACCGGCGCACCCCTCCCACATCGTGAGACCATCATGACCCGCAAGCTTCTGCTCGCGGCGCTGGCGTTCGCCTGTGCCGTCTCTGTCGCCTTCGCGCAGGGCGCTACGCCCTCGACCACCGTCCTCCCGATCCAGTGGGGCGACATGGCCAATGGCCTGTTCAAGGTCGCGGTGGAGGCCCTGTATCCCGTCGTGCTGGCGGCTGTGGCCTATGCCGCCGGCAAGCTGCCCTGGTGGGTCTCCATGTGGCTCACGACGCAGCGGATCGACCGGGCGCTGCAGACCGGCGCCGATTACGCCCTGAACGCGGTAGAGGGCGCGACCGCTGGCAAGGCCATCTCGGTCGATGTCGGCTACACCGTCCTGAAGGTGGCGCTCGAGCGCATCCTCGGCTCGACCCCCGACTGGCTCATCAAGGAGATGGGCGGGCCGAAGGGCATCTCCGAGCGCCTGTTCCGCGTCTTCAAGTTCGATGAGACGGTGTCGGACAAGAACACCCTGACGCCGCTGGTCCAGGCGCTGTCGACGCTGTCGTTCGTGAAGTAGGCGGGCGGATGCCTGGAGAGGCCGAGCAGATGACCGCTGCCGTGATCGCCGGCCTCCTCAAGGACTACGGACTGGTCGGCGCCTTGGCCCTGGCGGGCGCGGCCATCGGCGTTCTGGTCAAATGGCTCAAGGAGTCGTGGCAGGCTCGCCTGGACGACAAGCAGACGATGGTGGAGCGCGTCGCCACCGCGATCGAGAGGCAATCGGCGACCAGTGTCGACCACACGGAGGCAATCAAGGAACTGCGCGAGGGGCAGGCCGCCATCCTCAAGACCGCGACCGAAGCCGCCCTCACCAGCGCAGCAAACGACAAGGCCATTCTGAAAGAGATCGAGGAATCCCGTAAGGCGATCGACCGGAATACGGGAGCACGCGCATCATGATCCTTGATCGCATCCGGGAAGGGTTCTGCCGCGCCCTGTGCCCCCACCTTGGGGGGCATCACAACACCCCAGGCGAGGACAGGCTCGAGCGAGCTGAAAAGCTTCACATCCTGTCGGCGCAGAACGCGGCGAACGAGAGCAGAAAAACCGGTTTGCGCGTCGGAGATATGAGGAAGGTGGCGAACTCCGCCGTCGACCGGCTCCGGCACGATCGGATCGATGGCGAGGAAGTCGAACAATGATGCCGCGGTATGACGACGCCTCGCCTGAGACCATCAAGAAGCAAATCGTATTCGCCACCATTGTGCTCGTCGGCACGGTGTTCATGCTCAATTTCTTCGTGCCGAACGCCGATCTGATCCTGGCCGAGCGCATCTTCCAGGCGTCAGTCGCTGCGACGGTGGTGGTGGTCTACTGGCCTGATGCCCGAGCCGCGTGGCTCTCGGAAGCCCCCGAGCGCGGGGACTACCTCATCGTCGGTGTGACCATCGGGTGGTGCGCCACGTTCTGTCAGGCGATGTTCTCGGTGATCTTCCGCCTTGCCGGCATGCCGATGTGGTTCACGAACATCGACGCCAACTCGCTCTGGATCCTGATGAGCGCGATCTCCGGCGTCCTGCATATCGTCGCGCCTGGCGCTGTCGATGGGGTGGTGCCGCGGCGCAACCGCATCGTTCTCGGCATGGGCATGGGCGTGGCCGTGATGGGGATCTGCATCGTGCTGTGGACCCGACCGGACATCTCCGACTACGTCGAGGCCAGCCGGTTCGTCCTTGAGGATACCGCCTCGTGGTTCCTTGGGCTGATCGATCGAGCGTCAGCCGGAATGCGAGCTTGGTTTAGGTAGCTCCACCCGACGCGCTACCGCGCCTGTCGGTCGTCCTGAGAGAACGAGAGACCCCGCCCGGCGAAAGCTGGAGCGGGGTTTTTGTTAGTTCGTTTCGCGGCCGGCCAGTTGGTAAGGATTCCTTACGTACTGCCGCCTCGCCCTGCATTGGTGTTGCGAATGGCCTCGTTCAGCTTCGGCTGGGCGAGGTCTTTTTGCGTTTCGGGGGCATCCTCTCCTCAAGCCCGGCCGCCGTCAGGGCGGGGAAGGGGTTAGCGGCTCTCGAAAGCCAGATCGTAGGCGATGGATGCGGCGACGCTCACCGCAATCCAAATCAGGAGTGGGTGAACATACGGAGCGCTGCTCGCTAAGGCGTAGCCCCCGTTGAATTGCCGGATCGCCGATGGCGTGCCGAAGTAGGCCGCGGCAAGGAACGCGCAGGCTCCTACAACCCCGCCCACCAACATCGTCGGCCATATTCGCTTCTGCGTTGCCATGCGCTCGTTCTCCTCTCCGCCGGGCGGATCAGTCTGGGGAGGACCTACGACACCGAAATCCGGTAATCGTCTCCCGCATTATAGAGATCGGTCAGGGCTCCATTGAAGTAATGCGCAGGCGCCTCAACCTCTGGAACGCATTCGAACCGTTCCGCGATTTCGTCGAGCTCGGCCGAAAGGCGTAAGCTCTTAGCGGCCACTCGTGCCGCCAGAGCTCGGATGCGCTTCGCCACCTCAGGGGCTACGTCGCGAGCCTGATCGTCATCATCGTCTTCGCGATCCTGCCAAAGCTCTTTGATCGACAGGCGGTATTTCCAGCCTAGCATCTGAACCATCCTTCTCCTCAGACCGAAGGCGCTTGCGGGATTGAGAACTCCAGCTTTTCGAGCTTGGCGATCTGCTTCTTGAGAGAGGCGATCTTGGCGACGCGCATAGCCTCGGCGCGGGCAATGGCGGCTTGGAGAGTCGGAGACCAATCGCCTTTGCCGATACCAAACTGTCCATTCAATCCGCCTGGCCACCGGACCACGGCATATCCGTCTTCGTCGGCGCGAATGATCTCGCGGACCGCGATCCCGCCGCTCAGTGCGTACTTCGTCACGTAGGCAATCTTGGGTTCACTCATGATGGGCGTCCTGTTTGGGGGAAGGGGCTCAGCGCCTCCAGCTTGGAGAGGGGGCGGTCAAAATTCCTCCTCCTCGATGTCTTCTTCCTGTCGGCGTTTGTAGTCCGCGATCTCGGCCCGGTTCATCAGCCTCCAGTCGTCGGCCATTCCTTCAAGTGGAGCGGTCGCCACACCAAGCGAGCGGACGACGGCCAGGATTTTGTCGACGCCCTCCACCTGAGGAACCTTCGTCATCCCCCCAAGTCCAACCACCACTTCGACGTCTGCGGTGTCGGACACGAGGTAAAAATCGAGGCGGCATTCGCAGCCTTCGGGCAAATTCTGTTGGGTGTTCATCGTCTCACTCATGCGTCCTGTTCCTCTTCTCCCGCCGGATGCCCGAGGTGAGTGTTAGGGGGGTGGCTACCGAGGGGGACGCGGTGCGCGCGTGATGCCTCGAAGCGCATTGCTGGCGACAAGCTGAGCGCGATCGATCTTGTACTTGTCGCACTTCATCTCGCCCGGCAGGCCACGGATTTCCGTCAGCGCATGCTCAAGGTCCGCGATCCGCCACCGTGCCTCATCTATCGTGAGGGCATCGGCCATCGCGCCGTCCATGGCATCGGCAAGGCGCGAGTCGGCCTCGTCACCTTGCGCTAGCGCCTTCGCCAGATCCTCCACCGCGCTCTTCATCAGCGTCCCAACGTGGATGCGGGTGTAGCCGTGAAGCTCGCCCTTCGTCGTGTAGACGTCGTGCTGGTGGCCCTTCGTCTCGCCGGGTTCGGCGTGATAGTCGGGGCCGAGGGGGATGCGCTTTTTCATGACGTCAACCTCTCTGCCTTTTCTCGCAAACCCTGTGCTTCCATCCTGACGAGATGAGCTTGTTTGAGGCCCCGCAGTTTCTCTGCGGTGCCGCCACAATGCCGGGTGCTATCCGCTGCCATTTCGTCGGCCAGCCGTTCCAAGCGGTCTGCTTCAGCGATAAGCAGCGCGGCATTGGCCTTGTCTTGGGCGTTCACCATGGCCCGTCACTCACGATGCGAGTGGTGACGTACACCCTCAGCAAGAGGCACTTGCCGCGCCACCGCAACAGGATGAAGCCTTGCTGGGTGGGTGCATCGGCAAGCTTGGTCCGGCGAGTCATCGTGCAAACTCCCGACACCGAACCGTCACCCGCGTGCAGTCGCCGATCCGGCAGTTGCATAGCTCGCTCGGTCTGTTCGGGTCGGTCTGCTCATAGAGCGCCTTCCAGCCGTCACGCTGCCGGACCTCGTTGGCGACCGCATCGCTAATCGCATGACTGATCTGGTCGGCGAGCCACGTCACGCCTGCCGTATCTGAGAACTTGTCCCAGCCATTGGCAGCGCCCTCGGCAATGGCGCGGGCCTTTTCGTATTGCTCGCTCACGGCAACTCCTCCCCCAACTCCGAGAGCGGGATCGTCGCGCGGACGGTCGCCGTGTAGCCGCTGTGGTAGGAAGGTGAGCCCTCCATGTTCTTCTCGATCTCGACCTTCCCGTGCTTGCGGATGGTCTCGACGGGAATGCCTGACGCCTCGGCCACGGCGCGCTCGATGAGGGCGTCAAGTTGGCCGCGCCGGAGATGAGCATAGAGCACCCGTTCGTGCTTCTCGGTGTTGTTGATCTCCATCACGCGACGTCCTTGGTGGCGGGCTTCCAGCCCATGAAAGCCTGAAGGGTGTCGGCGATCCTGGAAGCGACAGAGCAGTGCTCCTTGTTCGCGCCGTAGGTCGTCATGTGCTCGCCGTGCGGAGCCGGATCGTCGCCGACCTTGCGGGCGTAAATGACGACCTGATCGTAGCCATAGGCTTCGGCGATCTGGCGGGCCGCGCTGATGGGGATGCGTTTCATCAGCACCACCCCCGCGAGATGGCATAGATCACCCATAAATCGCGCTGGTTCGGCGGCCCGAGCCCGACACCGGCTGACGCCCAAACGCCAGTGAAGTGGTGGACCCGTATCGTGTGGTAGGTGGCGCGAAGCCATCGCACGACAGGCAGGCGAAGCGGCCATGCTGCTTTCGGGGGCAGCACCCAACCATGCTCTTTTGCGTCGGTGCGCCACGCCGCGTCGTCATCGATTGTGAGGATGTCGTCGGTCATTGCTCTGCTCGGATCTGGAGGATGTCTGTCTTCTCGGCGAGGGCTTCGACAAGCCTGTCCGTGCCCTCCACGTCATCGCCGTCCTCAAGGAGCGCGGCGCGCAAATGCTCCAGCTTCTCTGCGTCGGTGAAGTGCCGGCCGCGTTCGATAGCTCGCGCGGCAATCTCGATGGCAAGGCGAGCCATGCCGGGCTTTAGACGCATCTCGTCAGCGGTCTGTCGGACGATGGCGGCGGCTTCATAGGGCGTCATTCCGACCTCCAAATGCGATCTCTCATTGCCAGAATAAACAACGTTGTTTATACGTCAATAGACAACGGCGTTTATGAGGGCGCTTTGACGGAATTATCGCAGTCGGATACTCCTCGCCGCATGGGGCGACCTCCGATCAATGCCGGGCTGAAAATGGTGAAGCAGACCGTGTGGCTTGATCCACCGCTGCTCGCGCGGATCGTTGCCGCCGTCGGTGATCGGGGCATGTCGGAATTCTTCCGCTCGGCAG
The DNA here is from genome assembly GCF_014845095.1 of Methylobacterium bullatum. Classification (GTDB taxonomy): domain Bacteria; phylum Pseudomonadota; class Alphaproteobacteria; order Rhizobiales; family Beijerinckiaceae; genus Methylobacterium; species Methylobacterium bullatum. Next base: position 50,659 of record NZ_NKUG01000072.1, read on the forward strand.
CCGAAGCCGAACTCAAGCGCCGCGAGCGCAAGCCGAAGCCCGGTGCGGGGGAGTGAGGGAGATGGACGACGACGAAGCAATTCGAAACGCAATCTCCATCGCCGTTCGATACGGCGGGATCGACGGGGATCATCATAAAGCGTGGGTCATAGACCAGATGGTGCGGGCCTTGTCGGGCGATGGCTATGACGCGATTGTAGTTGACGCGAAATCTGGCGAAGACGGCCCGGACACCTACGATTGGGACGAGGGCACGCCGCCTTAACATCCGTTAGGGTTTAGTTAACCCTTCCCCCGGCATCTTTCGGACTACGCCCGGAGGCCACCATGACGCTCACCATCCTCGATCCGATCTCGGGCAAGCTGGTGACCATTGAGGTGCCGGTCAGGAAGCCATGCCCCTGAGCCTCTACCGCATCGGGCCTGACGAGCACCACCTGATCGAGGGTGGCGAGGTCGTCGGCAATATGGCGCGGGAGGAAGGCAAATCCAGTTGGCGGGTATCGCTGGTCGAAGAAGCGGGGACGATCCGGCAGCGTCTGTTCCGATCCTTCGACGCGGCGCTGGAATGGCTGGGCCTGCCGGCGGTGTCCGAGCCGGTTTAGGGCTCACCAGGGCCTCGGCCGCGTGCTCATGGTGTCGACCCTCTTCCGCCGGCCGTTCCTTCGCTCGATCCATATCTCGGCGCAGCATAGGGCGAGGTCCGGACCCCAGTCGTAATCGCCTTTCCAATTCGGATCGCGGCCGGGGAAGTTCCGGAAGTCCGCCGCCTCGCGCAGGATCAGCCTCAGCCGAAACTCACCATCGTGCTGGCGCTGGAGTAGCGCGCGCAGGCACTCTGACGATGCGACCCAAGCCGCGCCGCCCTTGCTGTCGGGGAAGTTGCGCGGGCCGTATTCATCGGACGTGAGCTCGCGCCAGGGCGGGCCTTCGTCATCGGCCATATCGCGCCTACCTCTTCACCGCCCAGATCGGCACGGCCCCCTTCGGCCGGCCCGGCACGTCCCGGAAGTACCGCGTCCGCTCGAACCGGATAAAGTCCGCCTCGACCTTCGACACGAGATCGCCACTCAAGACCATGGCCCCGCAGAAGTCGGATCGGATCACACCGAGGTCAGGGTGGACGCCGAAAAGCTGCAGTGTCGTCCAGCCGAGCTGGCCGGCCTCGTCGGCGTGCTTGTCGAGGAAATCGAGCGACGCGGCGTGAACGGCCTGCCATCCGGCGGGCGTCAGACCGGGACATGGGACCACGCTCGGCTTCATGTCGAGGAAGGCCTCGCGCCACGCTTGCGGGCTGCCTGGTTCGATCTTGAAGGCTGGGGATGCTGACATCGCCATGGGATAGGGGACGGCGAGCTCGGTCGCTATGTCTGGGATGCCACATGCGGCGAAGGGCTCACCGAACGCCCTTCGTGACCGATCTTCGCAATCAGCCTGTCGGCCGCTTCATTGTCTCCGGCCAGCCTATGCACGACCGCCCAAAGCGCATTGCCCCCATCGTAGTAGCGGCCCACGTCGTTCATGTTCACCGAACAGAAGCAAACGAGGCTGTCGACGTGGTCGAGGAGCTTCAGCAACTCGCGCCGGTCGACCGTCACCATCTCTGGCTCACTCATCCCCGTCCCGCTCCCAAGAGGTCGTTCGTGCATCCCGCGAGGGGGAGGGGAAGGGCGCCCATTTCAGCGGCCCTTACGGTTGCGATGGAAATCAGCGAGGCTGAGCTTCACGGCTCGACGCATCCGCCATGATCGATACGCCTCTGGCGCTTCCTTCAGCGCCATCACGATGCCCTTGATCCCAAACGGAATTTGCTCGAAGTTCTCAGACTGATAATAGCAGACCCCATTACCCCACCTCCTGTGGGTGCCTTCGACGGTTGGGGAAGGCATCGGCCGCCGGAAGACGATGATCTCTTCGCCCAAGCGACCGAGATGGCCTTTCCAGTTGCGATCTTCGTGCGTCATGCGAATGCGCATCAGTCCAAGCATCACAGCGCTCCATTGTTGCGGGCGCCCGATGCGCTCAGGCTTTCCGGCAGGGTCGGCTCCGTCCCTCCCTCAATTGCGGAGGCGGGGAGGGCGAGGGCCACATCAACGACTGCTTCAGGCGCGGGGTCGCTGGTGTAGCGCGGCCCAAGGCCATCGTAATGGACGCCGCGGAACTCCGGGTTCGGATTACGGTGCTCGGCCAGCGCCTTGTCGATGACTTTCTGGACCTCGTAGGCCCGACGGACGTGCATCGGATTGTGACCATGGCCGATGCCGCGAGAAGCGCTTCGGGCGAAGCCGAGTTCATGCTTGATCGCATGACAGAGATCGCTCACCCGATCGCATCGGTCGGCATTGAAGGCGACGTCTGGGTCGGGCGCGGTGGTGTAGGGCAGGATCGATCCCCAGCGCACTTCTTCCGCCAGATGCTCAATTTGCCCGATGCCAAGCCTGGTCATCATCTCGCAGGCTTTAGAAATGGCAGCGGCCTGCTCGATTGTCAGGCGAAGGTTCACGAAGGTTGCCATGGCTCACCGTCCTCCCTGAGCGGCGGGGAGGGGGGAGAGCGCTCTAGCGTCGCGAGCAAGCACTTCGCGTGATGGAAGCGGCGTCTGCCCCGTGAGGCGATCCAAGCCGACCGCTAGACCGACCTCCAGCCTTGAGGTCCCCAGCATGCCGGCAACAAGCGAGACGGCTTGATCCGCTTCCAGCCCGGTGCATGCTGGCGTCCGGCTGTCGACCATCGTGCGGCACCATAGATGCCGAATGAGATGTTCGCGGTCCATCTTCACATCCCCCCCAATGTTGGCGGGAAGGCTCAGGCCCAAGCCTGCGGCGAGGAGGAAAGAGAGGGGGGAGCGCGTAGCCGCAGCGGCTCTTAGGTTCAACGAACCCCTGAGCAGTCCGCGATTTTTCGCTAAGTTACTGAAGTTGTTGGTGGGCCCGGCAGGACTCGAACCTGCAACCAGACCGTTATGAGCGGTCGGCTCTAACCATTGAGCTACAGGCCCTGCGCCTCTTCCCGTAGAAGGAAAGAGGGGCCTTCGTCCAGCGGCTGCGCGTTCGAACCTTACGCATTGTCGCCGATTTCCCCGATCCGGTCTTGTGCAGGCGAGGCGTCCGGAACCCGTTCCGGGCCGCCCGGCGTAGGACGGGCAAGACGCTCCCCCTCGCAAGACGCTCCCACTCGATGGAGAGGCACAGCGGTGCCGGGTCAGACCGGGGGAGCCCAAAGGGCGAGGTCGTCTTCGCGTTAAGCTCATGTTAACCCTGTGCCGACGATCGTTCCGGCGTTGGACAAGGGGTCTGTCGACCCGATTGAGGAGCCGATGGGCCGCACGATCCTCGCTTGCCGGCTCGCCGCATCCTCTTTCGCCTGGGCTCTTGCGGGATCGCCGGTTCTGGCTCAGGAACCGCTCCTCCTGAGAATCAGGCCTCCGGACGCCGCTCCGGCCGAGATCGGCGCGGGCAGCGGAATGCCGTCGGCGGAGGAGGTGGCACGGGCCCGGGCCGCGCGCGAAGCGGTGTGGGAGCGGGCGGATCGCCGCGCCCGCATCGCGATCGCCTCCGTCTGCAGCGGCTGTCTGCAGCCGGAGCGTCCGGCGGCGCGGCTCACTTCTCAACCGCGCCCGGAGGATGCCATCGTCCGGGCGCAGACGACACCGCCCGAGCCGCCCGCCACCGGCGACACGGCCCCGGCCGATATCCTCGCCCAGAGCTCAACCAGCCAGACAGGTACTCCATGACCCAGTCGCATCCCACCAGCGGCGCCGAGCCGGATCCGGCCTGCCCGGTCTCCCTCGATCTCCTCGGGGCGGTCTATCGCGCCGAGCCCGAGGATCTGCCCGAGATCCTCGCCGAGATCCCTCCCACCACCCGCGCCAAGCTCGCGGTCTACCTCTACGGCAAGAGCCACATGCATCAGCTCGGCCTCTCGGTGGCCCGTGCCTGCGAGCGGGACGATCTCGTCCGGGTCGCAGGCGAGATCGGCTCGGTGGTCCACGGCCAGGCGCAGATGAAATCCGCGCGGCCCG
>NZ_NKUG01000073.1 GCF_014845095.1 Methylobacterium bullatum
TCGCGGGTGCGCGGCACGATCCGCCTGCGCCCCAACGGCTTCACGCGGGACACCTTCACCCTCGACGCCGACGGCCGGCACCGCTGGTGGCCGATGGCGCCCTCCTCCCCCGTGGAGGTGACCCTCGACGCCCCGAGCCTGTCCTGGCGCGGCACCGCCTATTTCGACACCAACCACGGCGACACCGCCTTGGGCCGGGATTTCAGCGATTGGACCTGGTGCCGGGCCGATTTGAAGGACGGGTCGGCGATCCTCTACGACGTGCGCCGCCGCGACGGCAGCACCCAGAACCTCTCCCTGCGCTTTGCCGCCGACGGCACCCGCCGCGACATCCGCCCGCCGCTCCCCGCCGCTCTGCCGCCGACGCGGTTCTGGCGCATGCCCCGCACCACCCGCAGCGACGACGAGGTCGCGACGGTAATCCGCACCTTCGAGGACACCCCGTTCTACGCCCGCTCGCTCCTCGCCTCGACCCTCGACGGCGAGCCCGTGCGCCCGGTCCACGAAAGCCTGTCCCTCACCCGCTTCGCCAACCCGCTGGTGCAGTTCATGCTGCCGTTCCGCATGCCGCGGCGGGCGGGGTGATGGGGGCCTATGGGATTCACGTGAACGAAGTTGCCGGGTGTCCACTCTTCAAGCTCGCTTCCTGACGAAGCACATGAATCAAGGCGAGGGCCAAGGTCTTCACCAATTACGACGAACGCAGCGCTTGCTCACCCGATGTTGCGGCAGTGAAAAGGCTACCAGCGGTGCAGTACCATCGCGTAGCAGGCAATGGACCCGCTAAATTTTTACGCTATACGGCAAGGACTTTATATACTTTTCCATAAACTTCCAATCAGGCTTCCCGTTGAGCGTCGCTGGTAGCTTTATAACCGACTGAGGCATGCGGCTGGGCCGCCATTTCCGCCCAAAACTCCATCGATAACGGTCCATTCTTATAACAGCGCAAAGGAATAATCCTATCTCTGGAGTTATCTCTCTGTCGATTAAGTAAAGAGGGTTGACATCGTGTGAGCACACAAAATCTAATGGTTGATAGAAAGCAAATCCTACCGAACCATTATTCGAAACAGTAACGCATTTTCCAGGAAAGACCTTCCCGAAAATTGTCGGGGCAATTTCTATATCTCCGCCGCGGGCGTAATTCGATATGTCCTCTAAACTGCAAAATGATGTAACTCCATTGTCGTACTCAGTGGCTCCAATAAACGGTAAACTATTGATATTCCTGACACATTCGGGAGGCTTTTTATTATAAAATCCTTTTCTTATTATAAATATCTCGTCGTAGCGAAAGTCGGACCACTTCGTCAGATCGAGCGGCACGACTTTATTAGACGCGCTTGCCGTATTAGGGAACTGTATTGAAACTCCATTTATCCACTCGGGAAGGTCAGGGAAGGGCGGCACAAGAATTTCATCAAATGTCTTGTTTGCTTCTCTGCCATGCGATGTATACCGATATCTATTCTTAGATATGGCAGCGCAGTAAAACACCTTTTCGTTGAATGACATGTTTTTGAGGGGACGTAGAACTTTTATATTCTGTCCAGTATAGAACGCTGCGGGCTGTACAAAGGCGGACAAGAGATACGTCCCCCCCATTGTAACTGTAATTAATCCTGCTTCGTAAGGCGCTACCCCGGCTACAGGCTCGACTCTGGTGTCAACTCCAAGGTTCGACCTTGTCCTTGAAACAAAGTTAATTCCACCTTCAAGCTCCACAAGCTTGTTTTTATCGAACTGGTTTCCATATTCAATATGGAACAAATTCTTTAATCTTACCAGATCACCCATATTTCACCTGAAACGCAACATACTCCTTGATCATTTTTTCGAAGTCAGTTTGCTTTATTGCCGAATAGTCGGTTTCCATATACGCTTCTGCGCACCATTCTTCAGTTGCTGTAATGGCCTTCATAACGCTTAAACCGGGTTTACTTTCGCGATTGATATAGGCATCCAACCATCTAATTCTGGTTTGAGACCACTGTCCCTTATCTACTCGTCCAATATTCTTAGTCTTCCGGAATCCATCATCTTTGAAATGTCCAAAGAAGGTCTTGAAGCCCGCCGGATGCGGGGTGTGAGCTTCAAAAATCATTACGCAGGTAATAACTCCTACCGGGTGAAATAAATCGTCAGGCATAGAAAAAACACCTGTTAATTTATGGCTTTTTAGAAGCCTCTCGCGCACGAGGATTGCCGCAGCTTTACTCGATGTCGCGCAACTCATCTGGACGACAGCAGCGCAGCGACCGCCCTGTTGAAGGCAAGAAAGGGCGCTCTCTATAAATGCCAATTGCCCGTCCTCTCCAACATCATAGGGAGGGTTAAGGAAAGCGACCGTTGGTTTAAGCGCTTTTACCAAACTTGTGTTGTCTGGTGAGAAACTATCTCCGCGATATATATGAGATTTTCCGTCGCCGCTCATCATCATATTTGAGCAGGAGAAGGTGAACATATCGGTTCGTTTTTCAATGCCAATCAGTTGGTTTTGTTTAATATACTTTTTCTTCTTCGCATCATTGCCAGATAACGCAATTAATCGCCTCATCGAAGCTATTAAGAAGCCGCCTGTTCCACAGCAACTATCATAAACAACGTCATTCACGTTAAGATTGACGATATCACAAAAAAATTCGGTTATATGCTGCGGCGTTAACACTAGCCCCGTTTTCTGATCTGTGCCGGCATAGCGAATAAACTCCCGATAAAAGCGTCCAAGTACGTCGTAGCCTTTGTCGCCTAATGAAATCAAAGGCAATATTGATTTCTCAAGACGTTCGGTTAGATCACGCAACACGTAGTTGGGCTCTTCGATAGAGGCCTTTTTCTTCTTAATTTTTTCTGATTTAGCAATGTCATGATTCTTAATTTTCTCGAATTCACCGAGCATAGCCTTTACGCGACCAGCATCAATATCGTTATCCTCAAGAACATTACCGATGCCGGTAATGATAGATTTTGCCACACGCTCGGGCGTGGGCTCTAGTTCCTTAGAAGTAGCTATCTCTTTATAGGATGATTTGAATGCAGAATTTTGGAGCGCCAACAAAACGGCGCTTACTATAGTGCATCTTTCATATTCGGCTATTGAATAACCATTTAAATCCTCATTTAGGTCTATAGCGATCTTCGTAATCTCGAACGATTCGATTTCTTTTGCTTGAGCCTCTCCTTTAAATATTTTAATATAAGAATACACATCCAATAAGCACTGATCGAGCTTGTCGACGGAATTCTGTCCCTTCTTTTGAAGAAAGCTTGAGACTTTTATTTTCCCCTTAGCTGTTCCGCTTACAGCAATTGATATCACATTATATTCTCTTGATAAAAAGCGCGAATAATGTAAAGCGCCGTCAACTGCATAATTGATCGGGCTGCCTTGTTTTGAACTTTCATGATATTTCGCGTCAGCCTTGCACTCTATTACAATAATTTCATCAGGCAGACCTGGAAAGCTGACCACAAACTCTGGAGCGCCTGGTTTCCCAGACATGCTTTTTGAAGCCGTCGCCAAACAAGCTTTGGCTTTAGCCACTTTAGTTTTCTGTTCCTCGATACGGATCGCATTAACGAGCGGATCCCTTTTTAGGTGTTCCCGCACTACGTCTTCGGTGATTCTCTCGCTCATCCGTCTGTCATAGCAGGCGGGATTCGGTCGTTTAAGACCCTGATTCGCAAAAGCAGTGGGCGCGCCTTCAGCGCAACGCTTATGAAGGGCGGGCGTGACACGCATACTTCCCTCCTAACCCCCATCGAACCGCACCCGCGCCGCTTCGATCTCCGGGTGGCTCCGCTCCGCCCAGCGGACGAGCGCCGCAAGCGGCTCCATGAGCGTGCCGCCGAGAGCGGTCAGGCGGTACTCCACGCTGGGCGGCTTGGTCGGGTAGACCGTGCGGGCGATGTAGCCGTCGCGTTCGAGGTCGCGCAGGGTCTGGGTCAGCATCCGTTTCGAGAGGTCGGGGATCAGCCGGAGGATCGCGCTGAACCGGTGCGGGCCGCCGGCCAGCGCGGTGAGGATCAGGATCGACCATTTGTCGCCGGTCCGGTCCAGCACGTTGCGGACGGGGCAGCGCGCGGCCTCGAACGCTTTCGTCCGCCAGCCCGCGAAGGTCTGCGCCAATTCGGCCTGAGCCGGTGCGGGGGCGGTTCCCTCGGCGTCACCTTGTCCCAAAATCCTGCCTCCTTCACAGCCGATGCGGTCTCAACTAGTTCCCTTGTACCGAAAGTGAACCCTGGGTAAGCCCGCCATGTCCGACACCCCTCATCCGACGATCTTCGTCACCGGCGCCTCCGGTCAATTGGGGCGCTTCGTCATCGCGGCTTTGCTGGAGCGTGTGCCGGCCGGCGCCGTCGTGGCGGGTGTGCGGTCCCTGGAGAGCGAGGCCGCCCAAGGCCTGCGAGACCGGGGCGTCTCCGTGCGGGTGGCCGATTACGCGCGGCCCGAGACCCTGGCCGAGGCTTTCCGGGGCATCGAGCGCCTGCTGCTAATCTCCTCGAGCGAGGTCGGCCGGCGCGTCGCCCAGCATGGGAACGTCGTCGCGGCGGCGAAGGCGGCCGGGATCGGCCGGCTCGTCTATACCAGCCTCCTTCATGCCGACACCTCGCCGATCAATCTGGCCGGGGAGCATCGCGCCACGGAGGCCGCCATCGCCGCCTCAGGCGTGCCGGCGACGATCCTGCGGAACGGCTGGTACACGGAGAACTACACCGCCTCGATCCCCGGCGCGCTGGCCGGCGGCGCCTTCCTCGGCAGCGCCGGGGCGGGCCGGATCGCCTCCGCCGCGCGGGCCGACTTCGCCGAGGCCGCCGCCCGCGTGCTCACCGGCGACGGCCATGAGGGGCGGACCTACGAACTGGCGGGGGACGCGGCCTATACCCTGGCCGATCTCGCCGCCGAACTCTCGCGCCAGACGGGCCGCGACATCCCCTACCGGGACCTGCCGCAGTCGGACTATGCGTCGCTGCTCAAGAGCTTCGGCCTGCCGGACGTCCTGGCCGATTCCCTCGCCGCGTGGGATGTGGACGCCGCGCACGGCGCCCTGTTCGACGAGGGCCGCCAGCTCTCGACGCTCATCGGCCGCCCGACGACGCCATTGTCCGCCAGCATCGCCGCCGCGCTGGGGTGAGGCTGGCGCCTCGGATCATGCCGTCTCCGGACGATCCATGTGGTCTCGGATGAGCGCGGGTCCCCTCTCCTAGTGGTGAAAATCCGACGTTTGGTACCCGCTGCCGGGGCTGCTTTCGACCCATCTCGGACGTTAGGGATGGGTACCATCCGTCAGATCTGGACCACTAGGAGGAGAGGGACAGGGTGAGGTGCGAGACCTCTCCGGAGATGGACCACACCTCACCCCAGTCCTCTCCTTCCAGGAGAGGGAGCCCGTCGCGCCTCGAGTCGAAACTTCTTGGATAGAGGAACGGCCGTCGAGCGGATGTGTGAATCCGGTAGCCCCAAAGGGGAGAGGGACGCCCTCAACCGGCGGGATCGTCCGGCGGGCGGCGGGCGGCGGCGTCCCGGTCCTTGGCGATGCTGCGCCGGACGACGATGAGCTGCCAGAGCGCCAGCCCCAGCGCGAGGGCGAAGACGAGGCCGATGTCGAAGGCGGCGAAGAGCCGGTCGCTCACGAGGGGGCGGGGGCGCGGCCGAGCGCCTCACGCTCGCGCAGGGTCTCCACCAGGTCGAGGACCTGCGCCACCTGCGCCGGCACGTTCCACCAGGGCGGGATCCGGGGCGCCATCGACGGAAGCGCCGCCACCGCCTCGATCAGGAACAGGATTTCCGGCAGGGGTTTTTCACGCAAGGCCGCCCTGTCGTCCGTCGAGACCAGGGCGCGGGCGAGGAGCGTGAGTTTCCGGCGCCCGTCCACGCGGGCGCGGCGGGAGACCGAATCGTAGCCCGCCCGCTCCACCTCGCGGCCGATCTCGGCATAGATCAGCCGCGCCGCGCGGATCGCCGGGCGGCAGGCGGGGGGCAGGCCGGCGATGCCGGATTCTGAGCGCGCGTAGAGAAGCTCTGCCGCCGCCAGCAGGCGCGCCACGACGCCGCCGAGAGCGGGGGTGAAGGCGGGCTGGCGCAGGAACGCGTCCGGGTCGATCCCCGCCTCCCTCAGCCAGGATCGCGGCAGGTAGAGCCGGCCGGCCCGCGCGTCCTCGCCGACATCGCGGGCGATGTTGGTGAATTGCATGGCGATGCCGAGGTCGCAGGCGCGGGCGAGCACGTCGGGGTCGCGCACGCCCATGACCAGGGTCATCATCGCCCCAACCGAGGCGGCCACCCGCGCCGCGTAGGCGGTGAGGTCGGCAAGCGTCTCGTAGCGCTGCCCGGCCGCGTCCCAGGCGAGGCCCTCGATCAAGGCGGCGGGCAGGGCCTGCGGGATGGCGTGATCGGCGACGATGTCGGCCAGCGCCCGGTCCGCCGGGGCGTCGCAGGGCTGTCCGTCATAGGCGCGGGCGAGGCGCATCCGCAGCCGCGCCACGGCGGGGCGGCGCCCGCTTTCGGCGACGTCGTCCACCGCGTCGTCGGAGAGGCGGCAGAAGGCGTAGAGCCCGTAGGCCGGCCGGCGGATGGAGGGCGGCAGCAGGGCGGAGGCGGCAAAGAAGCTGCGCGACCCGGTGCGGATCGCCGCCCGGCAGGCGGCATGGTCGGCCGCCTCCGCATGGGGGATCGCCCAGAGGGGCGGCCGGGCAAGTTCCAACCGAGAAAGTTCAAGCGAAGACGCGCGCATCCGGCACCACGGTATCGAGAATTCGGGCGGAGGAGAGGACGCCGGGCAGGCCGGCGCCGGGATGGGTGCCGGCCCCCACGAGGTAGAGCCGCGCCACGTCCTCGGAGGCGTTGTGCGGCCGGAACCAGGCCGATTGGGTCAGCACCGGTTCGAGGCCAAAGCCCGAGCCGCGAAAGCTCAGGAAATCGGCCGCGAAATCCCCCGGATGCGTCACCTTCGAGGTGACGATGCTCTCCGACAGGCCCGGCATCACGGTGGCCTCGAGATGGCGTTCGATGGCGCGGCGATAGGGCTCCGCCTCCGCCGTCCAGTCCTGGCCGCCGGCGAGGTTGGGCACCGGGGAGAGCACGTAGAAGGCGTCGCAGCCGGGCGGCGCCAGCAGCGGATCGGTGGCGGTGGGGCGGTGCAGGTAGAGGCTGAAATCCTTCGACAGGACCTTGCGCCGGAAGATGTCGTCGATGAGCCCGCGATAGCGCGGCCCCATCAGGATGGTGTGGTGGGCGATGTCCGGAAAGGTCCGGTTCGTGCCGAAATACCAGACGAACAGGCCCATGGAGGAATGCGACCGGTCGAGCCGGCGGTCGGTCCAGCGCCGCCGCACCCCGTCGGGCAGGAGGGTGCGGTGGGTGAAGGCGGAATCGGCGTTGGAGACGACGATGTCGGCGGCGATGCGCTCGCCCGAGGCGAGGGCGACGCCGGTGGCGGCCCCGTTCTCCACGAGGATGCGCGAGACCTCCGCGCCGCAGCGGAGCGACCCGCCCTGCCCCCGGATCAGCCCGGCGAGCCCGTCCACCAGGCGGCCGGTGCCGCCGAGGGCAAAATGCACGCCCCAGCGCCGTTCGAGATGGGCGATGAGGCAGTAGATCGCGCTCGCCCGGAACGGGCTGCCGCCGATGAGGAGCGGGTGGAAGCTGAAGATCGTCCGCAGGCGCTCGTCGCGGATGTAGCTCGCCACCACGTCGTAGACGCTGCGATGCCCGCCGAGACGCACGAGATCGGGCATGATCCGCAGCATGTCGGCCACCGAGGTGAACGGCACGTGGCCGAGCCGCTCGAACCCGACCTCGCAGATCGCCCGCGAGCGCTCCATGAAGCGCTCGTAGCCGGCCACATCCCCGGGCGAGAACCGCGCCACCTCTTCGCGCATGGCGTCGAGATCGCCGCTGTAATCGAAGGTCGCGCCGTCCTCGAAGCGGATGCGGTAGAACGGCAGCATCGGCGCGAGCACAACGTCGTCCTCCATGCGCCGCCCGCACAGGGTCCAGAGTTCCTCGAACAGGAACGGCGCGGTGACGATGGTCGGCCCGGCATCGAAGGTGAAGCCGTCCTGCCGATGCACCCGCGCCCGCCCGCCGGGCTGCTCCAGCCGCTCCAGCACCGTGACCCGGTACCCCCGCGCCCCGAGCCGGATGGCGGCGGCGAGCCCCCCGAATCCACTGCCGATCACCACCGCATGGGGGCGCTTGGCCGGCCGGGACGAGGAGGTCGGCACATCGCTGAGTGTCAACATAGGGTGACACTATGGGGCGAAAATCTCGGAGGCAAGCGCTGATTTGAGGGCGCGATGGGAGTCAGGTTTCAGGCATTTCTAAAGTTAAAGCTTCGCTCCCGACAAATAACCAGTTCCAGTTTAAATTAGTTGTAGACCCTGCCCTATAGCAAGCGGAAGGTGAGTTGCTGCTACGGGTATATGCTAAACATCAGCCGACATCGAGGATATCCGGCTTTCGATATAATATTCGGCAGGCGGCGATAGAGCGGATTCCACCGAGCAGGGACAGCCCTAAGCGCTGGCCAATCGAGAAACATGTGCCGTAGATCGCCGATCTCAGGCTGCGTCTCGACGCGGCCTAACCCGATTCCGCTTGCGCACAACAATTTTGTTGTGTATCCCTAATCCATGGCGAAGCTAGCAGTGATTTTGAACGAACGCGAAGCGCGTGAAGCGCGTGTACTTTCGGCTGAATTCGACAAGGCCCTCTCTTCGGAAATGCTGTTCCGGCCGATCATCTCTGGCCTACCCCCCACAGTTGTCACTGGATTTCGCAAAGCCATCGAGTCCCACAAGAACGAACTACAGTCCCTGCTGGACGCCTATGAGGCAGCGAAGGCAGGGGATTATTCAGCTCTGCAGCGCCGTGCCGGTAACGATCCCGGCCTTAGTCTAATCGTCGGGCGCATCGCGCGCGGGCTCACACAAAAAGAATTAGGACGCAAGCTTGGCCTTAAGGAGCAACAGATCCAGCGATACGAAGCTGATCGCTATACAAGTATCAGCCTCGGTAATTTTCATCGCGTTGCCAGCGTGCTGGGAATGCAATGGACATTGGCCTTGTCCGACTGGGCCGGTAGCGGATGGAACGTTGCAAAGCAGATTTCAGCAATAGAAGTAAAAAAAATCATGAAACATGCGCGAGAAAATGCATGGTTCACCGGTTCGGACATCGATGGCCCAGTTGAGGAAGAAAGTTTTAACTACCTACAGCGCTATGTTTCTAATCACATAGTAAAATATGGCACGCCGACCCTATTGCGAACCGGCTTTAACGTCGAGGACCATTCTGATGACCTGCTGCTGGTCGCATGGCGCGCGCGCGTGACGCGCATTGCCGAAGAGATGCTAGCCAAACAGCAGTCTGAATACAATCCGTTGGATATTTCCTGGCTGCTGGAACTGGTACGGCTTAGCCGTCACGCCAGTGGACCTGCTCGCGCGCGACAGCTTTTACACAGTAAAGGAATCTTGCTAATTGTGGAGCGCCAAATTCCTGGCATGAAAGTCGACGGGGCCGCGTTTCTGGTGAACGGAGTGCCAGTGATCGGACTGACTTTGCGGCGGGACGCACTCGATAATTTCTGGTTCACGCTGTTGCATGAAGTGGCACACGTGATCCTGCACTATCGGGCAGGCCTAAACATTGGATTTTTCGACGATGCCGAAGCCGCCGACATAGACGAAGTTGAACGCGAGGCCAATGATTTTGCCTCAAATATGCTCATTCCGGATGAGAAATGGAAACGTTCGCCTGCGCGCATCACGAAGTCAGCAGCCGTGATAGAGAAATTTGCCCAAGAACTCGAAATCCACCCTGCAATTGTATATGGACGCATCCGCAAGGAGCGGAATGATTACACCATATTTTCTAGCGCTATTGGGTCCAATCAGGTGAGAAAGCACTTCACGACGGAAGGATAGAGTCTTGAAACTGAAAAATGGTAAGCCGCTTCTTTACGTCCCTGCCCTTCGCCTTAAGCAAGGTGAGTGCCGCGGGCTGTGGCGCTTGGCGCCAGACGTGGCAGACAAGATTCTTCCCCGCTTAGTCGTGCCCCCGCCGAAGGATATCGATCCTGAACATCAGCGGCTACTGACGAAAGACGAAATTGTCTATGGGACGGGCCGTCGGATCGCCGACAGCTGGCATATGCGCGAAGCACTGCTGGATGTAACGTATCTGTTCAAGGAATTCGGCGAAGACGAAAGCCACCAGTGGCTGCCGCGGCTGTTCAGTGTGGCGCGGGACAACCACGCCGACGTCATCCCCGTCCTGACGATCAAGGACACCCTCAGCGTCCGCGCCATGGGGTTCAGGCAGGCATTGCGCGTCAATCAACAGCTGAAAGCTGCCCTGCGCGTTACCTATGACGAAGTCAACAGTGAACTAGGTGGCCGCCTCAAGACAGCGCTGAAGGTAATGGGGCTGCAATCTCAAGATTGTATGATTTTGGTCGACTTTGCCGAAGCCGATTTTTCGGCGCCGGAGTTAGTCGCTGACGTCGTCCAGGGCGCCGTCGAAGATTTGCAACGGCTGGGCCGCTGGCAATCAGTGGTGTTTCAGGGGACAAATTACCCCGATAAGAATCCTGCTGTTGCCGGAGATCATTTTTTGGTGCCGCGGAATGAGTGGCTCGCATGGCAGCAGGCCATTAAGCTGGATGCAAAATCGCCGGAACAGCTTGTTTTTGGCGACTACGGTGCCGACTGCGCGACGTTTGAATTCAGAAAGGTTGGCGGCGGCATCCCGATCCGCCACTACCGCTATACCACGCCCGACAGTTTGCTGGTTGTGCGCGGCGCGGACACCGGCAAGAACGACGTGGTGATGCCGGAGGTGGCGGCTCGGGTTGTGAGCGGCGGTCATTTTGCGGGTCGGGAGTTTTCATCAGCCGACGATTTAATTTTTCAAACGGCCAAACGTTGGGTCGGCCCGGGCAACGGCACGACTTGGCGCGAAATCAACACTACGCATCACATCACCCGTGTGGTTCGTGATATCGGAAAGATTAAAGGGATTTCCTTCAGAGACCGGCTGGTTAGTACGCCAGCTATGCAAACGTCGCTGTTTGAAAATTAAAAGCATGCTGCCGCGTCGATCATTGTTGCCGTGGCGTGGCCGCCATTGATTCAGGCTGCTCTGGCGGGCGCCATGTCGCGTATCATTGTAAACACTTGGCCGTTAATGGATGCTTGGGAGATCTCATCCAGTACCATAAGCCTGACACTGCCATAGTCGATGTCTTGGTGATGGTTGGCGCAGAGCATCATGTCATGGGAGGCGGCCAGCGATCCCACCTCCAGGGCCAAGATTGGCATGACGCGATGTGCCTCAATAAGGCTCTCCGTTCGGCTTTTAAAGCCAATGTGATCCTGTCCGAGCGCTTCGCAGAACTGACAGCGGAATCTGTGCTTCAGTTTATCCAGCGCGCTGACCGGGACGCGCTCGATCGCCTCGTTCCGGGATCCCCCTTCGGACATGTTTGAGGATGGCTGAATGGGGTTAGAAGCAGAATGTCCGCCTCTAACCGAACCGCACTCCTGCTTCGGGCGCAGTGCCGCCAGCCCTAGTGCATTGACGCAGACGGACAAAGCAGGACGATCAGCGCTAACGCGCTGTGGGAGCGATGGAAATCGCAATCTGCCCTGCACGTTTTGAACGCGTCAGCGCACTAGCTGGCAGAACGAGCGTCTACGGCCCGCCCATTAACATTACGCGATAGCTCCGACCCCCTCTCCCACCGCCAAATCCATCGCCCCAAAAATCACCGCCGCCACCTTCTCCGGCGCCTCCTCATGCGCGAGGTGGCCGAGGCCGCGCATGAGCTCCACGCGGGCGTGGGGCAGGCGTGTCTTCAGGGCGAAGGCGGTGTCGGGGGAGATGGCCTTGTCCTCGCTGCCGACCACGAGGAGCGTCGGGGTGGCGAGGCGGGGGATCGCGCGGTCGAGGGTGGCGAGGTCCCAGTTCGCCATCATGCCGAGCGCCCCGGCCACGTGGCCGGGTGTGCGGAACAGGCGTCGGTAGAGATCGAGCCCCTGTGGATCGAGGCGGGAGCCGGGGCCGCGAATCAGGCGCTCCACCGCCGGGCGGTCGGCGGTCCAGGCGAAGAGTTTGGGGGTCACCGGGTTGAGGAAGAGCAGCCGGGCCATGCTCGGGAACAGCACCGAGGCGAGGCCGGGGAACGGGGTGAGCGCGCCGTTGAGCGCCACCAGGAGATCGGGCGCGATCCGCCCGTCGAGGCAGAGCCGGACCAGGAGCGCCGCCCCCGCCGAATGGCCGACGGCGAGAGTCGGGCGGAGGGCGAGGCCGTCGAGGAGGTCGCCGACGGCGGCGGCCATCCCCGGCAGGGAGAGTCTTGCGGCGGGGAGCGGGTCGGTGAAGCCGTGGCCCGGCAGGTCCGGGGCAATGACCCGGAACCGCGTCGCCAGGAGCGGCATCAGACCGCGCCAGGAATGGGTGGCGGCCCCCGTGCCGTGGAGGAGCAGCACGGTCGGGGCCCCGTCCTCCCCCATCTCCTGGATGTGCCAGGAGAGGCCGGAGGCCGTGACGAAGCGGCTCGCCTCCCGGTGCGGCCAGTCGGCGCCCTCGCGCTCCCAGCGGGGTCGTTCGGCGGGCGCGCGCATGGTGGAACCCCTATTCCTGCGCCGACCGGATCGCGGCGCTCATCGCCCCGGCGTCGGCATGGGGAAGGGGCAGATAGCGCGCCCCCATGGCGGCGGCGAGGCGGCGCGCCGAATCCTGCGGCCTCTGGGCCGTGTCGATGAGGATGGCGCGGACATCCGCCTCGCAGAAAAGGCGGGCGGCTTTCAGCGAATCCTCGCCCGCGCGCTCCCGCCCGGCGATCCCCGACCGGGCGACGTTGGCCCGTCCATCGGTGAGCATCACCACCACCGGCGTCCCGCCGCCGCGCCTGACCCCGAGGGCCACCTTTCCGGCGGCGTCGATGCCGGCGGCGAGCGGCGTCCCACCGCCTCCGGGCAGGGCCGCGAGCCCGCGCCGCGCCCGCACCAGGGAGCGCGTCGGCGCGAGGACCAGCTCCGCGCCGGCACCCCGAAAGGCGACGAGGGCGACCTTGTCCCGCCGCGTATAGGCCTCGGCCAGAAGCAGTTCGACGGCGCCCTTGGCCTCGGCCAGCCGCTCCAGGGCGGAGGAGCCGGAGGCGTCGACGGTGAAGATCGTCGTGGTCTCGGTCCGCTGCCGGAACCGGGTGATTCGGATGTCGTCGGGGCGGATCATGAGGCAGGTGCCGCCCCCCTCCGCCCGCCGGCGGAGTCCCTGCCAGGGGGCGGCGGCGCGCAGGGTCGCGATGAGATCGAGCCGGCCCCGTCGCGGATCGCCCGGCCGCGCCCCCATGGGCCGGCCGGAGCGGGCGGAGACGGCCTTCGCCCCGGCCTTGCCGGCCCTCGGCATCCGCAGGCGCGGGCCGTCCCGCAGCAGCATCGCCAGGAGCCCGGCGGGAATCGCGGCGCGGGCGGCCTCGACGATGCGGTCGTCGGGGGCGGACGCGGTGCCCTCCTCCGGGTCGGAGCCGGGGGTCGCCCCGTCCGGGGGCGGCGGCGTCTCCGGCGCGCCCTCGCCCCGCTCCTCTTCCTCGGGGGCGGGTTCGCGTTCCGGCAGGCGTGTGGCGCGGTGGCCGAGGACGAGGCGCGCGGCCTCCCGCGCATCCGCCTCGGCGATCTCGGCGCGCCCGTCGAGCCGGGCGAGGAGGCGGGCGACCCGGAGGGCGAGGAGCGGCGCGCGTAAGGAATCGATGCCGAGCCGGGCCGCGACTTCGCTCAGCTCCGCGACGGGGTCGTGGTCGCTGCGCCCACCGCCATGCGGCGGCGTTTCGGATTCCGGCGAAAGGCCGTCGCATGGCGGTCGAAGCACCGGTCGCATGGCGCTCGGCGGCACGCTCGTGAGGTCGAGATGGAAGGCCAGCCGGTCGGCGAGAGCGGCCGGGGCGGCCTCGTCCTCGCCGATCCCCTCGTCGAGGAGGATGAGGCCGAACCTGGCCGGCCGGGTCTCCGCCAGCCCGTCCCGCTCCACCCTCAGCCGCCCTGTATCGAGGGCGGCGGCGAGATGCGCGGCGGTGCCCTGCCCCATCCGCTCCGCCATCGCGGCGACGAGCAGTCCCCCATCGGCCTCGGCCAGCAGCCCGGCCTGGGCCACCGGCCGCCCGGCGGAAAGCGTCGCCGCGAGGTCGAGCCCGCCGACGAGCCGGTCCTCGGCGATGCCCGCCGGCATTCGCCGTAACGGCTTGCCGGGGTTGAGGTTTTCGCGAAGGATCTCAAGCCAGCGGTCGCGCACCGGGCCAGCCCCGGCACGCACCACCACGCCGCCGCAGCCATGCGGGTCGGCGGCGACCAGCCGGGCGACAAGCAGGGCGTCGGCCCAGATCGCCAGACCCTCGCTCACGAGCCCAGCACCTCCGTCACCGCCCGCGCGACGCGGGCGGTGGAGCCGGATTCGTCGAGCGGGTTGCGGCGCAGGCGGTGGCGCAGGGCCGATGGCGCGACCTGCCGGAGATGGTCGATTCCCACGGTGTCGGCCCCCTCATAGGCGGCCAGCGCCCGGGCGGTGCGCATCAGGGTCAGCTCGCCGCGCAGGCCGTCGGTGCCCAAAGCGAGGCAGAGCCGGGCCGCCGCCTCCAGTGTCGCATCGGGCATGTCGAGGCCGGTCAGGCGCGCCCTGGCGGCGGTCAGGCGCTTCTGCAGCGCCCGGTCGGCCTTGGCATAGCCGGCGCAGAACCCCGCGGGGTCGCGCTCATAGGCGTCGCGCCGTCGCACCACGTCGATGCGGGTGGGCAGGTCGGTGGGCGTCGTCACCTCCACGGCGAGGCCGAACCGGTCGAGGAGCTGGGGGCGCAGCTCGCCCTCCTCCGGGTTGCCGCTGCCCACCAGAACGAACTTCGCCGGGTGCCGGACACTCAACCCCTCGCGCTCCACGGTGTTGATCCCGGAGGCCGCCACGTCGAGGAGGAGATCGACGAGGTGGTCGTCGAGGAGGTTGACCTCGTCGATGTAGAGGAAGCCGCGATTGGCCCGGGCCAGCAGGCCGGGCTCGAACGCCTTCTCGCCGCGCGTCAGGGCGCGTTCGAGGTCGAGGGCGCCCACCACCCTGTCCTCGGTGGCGCCCAGCGGCAGGTCCACCACCGGCACCGGCGCGAGGTAGCTTTTTCGCGCATCGCTGCGGCCGGAACAATGCGGGCACTCCCCGGCGGGTTTGCCGGGGTCGCAGGAATAGGGACAGCCGACCACCGCCCTCATCGGCGGCAGCAGGGCGGCGAGGCCCCGGATCGCGGTGGACTTGCCGGTGCCCCGGTCGCCGAAGACGAGGACGCCGCCCACGGACGGGTCCACCGCCGCGATCATCAGGGCCCGCCGCATTTCGTCCTGGCCGACGATGGCGGAGAAGGGGAAGGTGATGGGCGGTGCCGTGATGGACGGGTCGGGGTCGCCTCGGGGCTTCCGGAGGATTCCTTGGCTCGCGTCGCGCTCCGGCGCCTCGGGACGAGGGTGGGCGTTTGACGGGAGGGATGCGGTTCGGGCCGTTCCGTTGACGATCATCGACAGTCTCCCGGTGACCCGATTCAAGCTCTGGATGGTCCCCTCTCCCCGCCCGGCGGGGAGAGGGGTTCGGACCCCTTGTCGGGTCCGAAACGAGGCGGCAGCCGAGGGTGAGGGGGCGCTGTCGAAGGAGCCCCGTCCGGAGGGACCCCCTCACCTTCGCCCTGCCGGGCTCACCTCGCCTCCCGACGGGGGGAGGACGAGGTCCTCTCCCCGCCCGGCGGGGAGAGGGGAATGCTACTCCGCCGCCGCCTGCTCCACGCCCATCCGCGTCCAGATGGCGGACAGCGCCCCGACGAGATGGTCGATGTCGGCGTCCGAATGCAGCGGCGACGGGGTGATGCGCAGGCGCTCGGTCCCGCGCGGCACGGTGGGGTAGTTGATCGGCTGGACGTAGATGCCGAACTCGTCGAGGAGCGTGTCGCTGATCGCCTTGCACAGGACGGGGTCGCCGACCATCACGGGCACGATGTGGCTATCGTTGGGGAGGTAGGGGATGCCGGCGGCGTCGAGCCGTGCGCGGACCTGGGCGACCCGCTCCTGGTGCCGGGCGCGCTCGGTTCCGCTGGCCTTCAGGTGCTTGATGCTCGCAGCGGCCCCCGCCGCCACGGCAGGCGGCAGCGAGGTGGTGAAGATGAAGCCGGAGGCGAAGCTGCGGACGAAATCGCAGAGCTTGGCCGAGCCGGTGATGTAGCCGCCATGCACCGCGAAGGCCTTACCGAGGGTTCCCTCGATGACGTCGAGGCGATGGGCGAGGCCCTCCCGCTCGGAGATGCCGCCGCCGCGCGGGCCGTAGAGGCCGACCGCGTGGACCTCGTCGAGATAGGTCAGCGCGCCATGCGCTTCGGCGACGTCACAGATCTCGGCGATGGGGGCGATGTCGCCGTCCATGGAATAGACCGACTCGAAGGCCACGAGCTTGGGCCGCGACGGGTCGATCATCCGCAGCTTGCGGTCCAGGTCTTCCGGGTCGTTGTGGCGGAAGATGTGGCGCTCGGCGCGGGACGCCTTGATGCCTTCGATCATCGAGGCGTGGTTCTCGGCATCCGACAGCACGACGCAGCCCGGCAGCTTGCCGGCGAGCGTGCCCAGCGCCGCCCAGTTCGAGACGTAGCCGGAGGTGAAGAGCAGGGCCGCCTCCTTGCGGTGGAGGTCGGCGAGCTCCTGCTCCAGAAGCACGTGGTAATGGTTGGTGCCGGAGATGTTGCGGGTACCGCCCGCCCCGGCGCCGCAGCGGTCGAGCGCCTCGTGCATGGCGTCGAGCACGACCGGGTTCTGGCCCATGCCGAGATAGTCGTTCGAGCACCAGACGGTCACCGGGCGCTGCCCGCCCGGGCTGTGATGGGTGGCGTGGGGAAAGCGGCCGTTCCGGCGCTCCAGATCGGTGAAGACGCGGTAACGGCCCTCGCGGTGGAGACCGGACAAGGCATCGCCGAAGAAGTCTTCGTAGTTCATGGCCGTCCCCTTCCCTATGGATCGCGATATTTCGCGTTGGCTGCTTGAGACTCGTCGTGCTGGAGCGTCAGAGAGCGTTCCCTCCCCCCTCTGCGGGGGAAGGTGGCCCTCGCGTGAGCGAAGGTCGGGAGAGGGGAGCCGCCTCTCCGGAAAAGCCTGTGCCGACCCCCCTCACGCCCGTTCCGCAGGCACCCTCCCCCGCATAGGCGGGAGGGTTCGGGGTGCCCGCAGCCTTCGGCAGGCTCCAGGCCCACAGGGCCGCCGAGGGCAGGGGCAGCATCAGGAAGCCGTGCTCCAGGGTCGCCAGCGCCATCAGCGTGGTGACGATGGTGAAGCCGGCCACCTCGTGGGCGCCGATCCCCTCCCCCATCGCGGCCCACGCGAGCAGGATCGTCACGAGGGCGGCGATGCCGACCGAGAACGGGAAGAGCGCGTTCATGCGCCGGTTCCTGAGGAAGCAGGCGAGGTAGCCGAGGCGTTCGGGCAGGAACTCGGCGTTGAGGTTGCGCACGCCGAGGAACATGTTGAGCCGCGCCGAGAGGTTCATTCCCCAGAGGATCAGGTAGGTCCACAGGGCGAATTTGTTGGGCTCAGCCCAGGTCAGGGCGAGAATGCCGGCCATCCCGGCGACGATGGCCGCCTCGTGCCACAGGCTCGTGGCCGCCGCCGCCCGGAACAGGGCGAACCCCGTCGTCGTGGGAGGGCAGCCGGTTTTGCGCGGCCCCGCGACGTAGCCCATGTAATAGCTCATCTCCTGCCAGCCCCAGACGAGGAGTGCCGCCGTGAACGCCGTGTAGGCGCCCGCCTCGCTGGTGTCCCCGGCGCTGGCGCCGATGGCGTAGAGCGCGGCCACCAGCACCAGGGTGCCGGCCGCCATGCTCCAGGGGTGGGTGTGGCGGGGGCGGTGATCGAGCAGGATGATGAGACCGGTGGAGAACCACCAGATCAGCACCGCGTAGAGCGCGGGAACGGCGTGGGCGGCCATCCTCCCGCGTCCTACCAGACCGGCTCGAGGCGGATTTCGGCGGGCATCGGGTTGTCGATGGTGGGCAGGGCATAGAGCCGGACGAAGTTCACCGCCGAGGCCGCGATCCAGGCGCCCTGTTTCAGCCTGCCCACGATCCCGCCCTGCGCCTTGGCGTCGCCGAGCTTGTTGGAACAGACGAGAAGCCGGTCGAGAGCCGCCTTGAACTTCGGATTGTCGAGATCGAGGGTGAGCGGGAATGTCTGTTTAGAGATGTCGGAGGTGATCTGGAAGACCTTGAAGTCGTAATCGGTCGGATCGACCCCGAGCGCCTTGTGGAAATGCGGCCGGCAGTGATCGCGCACATACATGGTCGCGAAGACGGCGAGCAGGAAGAACTTGATCCAGTAGCGGTTGATGCCGGTGGTCAGCTTGGGGTTGGCGCGCATCAGCAGCGCGAAAGCCTCGCCGTGGCGGAACTCGTCGTTGCACCACTTCTCGAACCACTTGAAGATCGGGTGGAAGCGTCTTTCCGGGTTGCGCTCCAGCTCCCTGAAGATCGTGATGTAGCGGGCGTAGCCGATCTTCTCGGAGAGATAGGTAGCGTAGAAGATGAACTTCGGCCGGAAGAAGGTGTACTTCTTCGACTTCGTCAGGAATCCCAAGTCGACGCCGATACCGAAATCCTTGAGCACGTCGTTGATGAAGCCGGCATGCCGCGCCTCGTCCCGGCTCATGAAGCCGAACAGCTCGCGGATGTCTGGGTTCTTGGCGCGCTTCCTCATCTCCGCATAGAGCACGCAGCCCGAGAACTCGGCGGTGATCGACGAGACGAGGAAATCCATGAATTCCTTGCGCAGGTCCGGGTCGAGGCCGGACATGTCGAGGTCGAACTCCTCGTTGCGGGTGAAGTGGCGCTTGTTCGGGTCGGCGCGCAGTTCCGCGATCAGGATGTCCCATTGCTTGCGCACGGGCTCCACATCGGTGCGGTCGAGTTCCTCGAAATCGGTGGTGTAGAAGCGGGGTGAAAGGAAGGTCGTCTCCTGGGCGGCCTTGGTGCCCTCGTTCATGGGCAGCTTGGGCGTGACGCCCTTCGGGCCTTGGTGCTGGATCGAGACGTTCACAGGCGCCTCCTCTCTGAGAAGCTGACTTCGTAGAGTTCGGTGAGCTCGAAATGGCCGGTGAACTTGGTCCAGAGCCGCTCCAGGATGCCGGCACGGGTGACCGTGGCGGTGCGGCGGACCACGAGGCGCTCGCCGTAGGGCACGGATGTCGGCGCGTCGTGGACCTGGACCTCGTCGCCCGGCTCGATCTCGAACGCGGCGTCCAGGGTCACATGGGCGTGGAGCGTCTCGGGGGTCTGCTCGATCTCGACGGTGCAGGGCACCTCGACAATGCGACGTCCGAACGACGCGATCATCGGACCGCTCCGCTGTCGGCGAGCCTCGTCTCGGGGAGGAGCCTCGTGAAGGCGACGAAGTTCGACGGGCCGAAGGCGCCGAGATTGACGGCGCGGCCCGTCGACGGGTCGGAGAGTTCGAGGCCGCCGTCTGTCAGGCGCGTCAGGCGGAAGGGCTGCTCCCGGCCGAGGCCGGCGCGCAGGCGGGCCTGGCCGAAACCGCGCAGGGTGGCGCGGACGAAATTGTCCTGGCCGGGCTCGACGGTGGTGATGACGTCCTGGGTCCGGGCATCCCGGATGACGATGGCGCCGTCGGCACGGTCCTCCGGGGTCAGATCGACGGAGCGGACGATCCGGGCCGGCGGCATGTGCGAGAGGCCGATCCCCTCGCTGCGGCCGACCCCCACCACGACGGTCACGAACCCCATGAGCCCGAGCGCCCCGATGACCAGCGGTCGCGGAATCCGGGCGGCATCAGCCTTCGCCGTCATCGCGTCTCCTCCCTGATTTCAACTCGCGTTGGCGAGGCGCGGCGGGCGAACGGGCCGTTGCCGCGCGATAACCATAGGAGTCCCAGTTTCCTCGGTTGTGTCAAGTGCGCTTGACAGTGCGCGGGCAAGGATTTCGGCGGCACGCTTCGCATCCGGCACCGATCGCATCATCGGTTCGGGGCTGGTGACGGCCCAGGGACGGGCATGGGGCCACAGGTGAAGGTAGGCGACGCGGTTGCCCCTGCGCAGGCGTAAAGGCAGGTCACCACTCCCGTCCGTAAAGACCTTGCACCCCGCCCCCTCGATCAGGCTGAAGGGCAGGTTGAGGGTCATCGGCAGGGCGATGCCGAGGCGCATCACCACCCGGCGGTTGGTGATGGTGTAGGTGGTCGAGCGCGCCGAGAGCCAGCCGAGGAGGCCGAGGAGCGCGACCGCGCCGGCACCGACGAGGAGGGTGGGACCGGCGAGAAGCACCGCCTGTCCGAAGGCCCCCTCGCCGAGGGGCGGGATCGCCGCCCACAGGGCCAGCCCGACGAACCAGAGGCCGACGAGGCGGGCATGCAGCGCCCGCGCGGCGATGCCGAAGGCGCAGGGACGACTCTGCCAGAGGATGTGTTCTCCGGGTGGCAGAGGCGCGGGCAGGCCCGGCGGCGCGTCGAAGGCGTTGGCGGGCACGCCCAGGGGGGATTTCACGGCGCGGCTCACAGGAACGGCTCCTGGCGTTCGGCCGTGGCGTAGAGGGTGCCGGCGCCGAAGAAGGCCATGATCCGCTCTTCCTCGTAGAGGGTCACCGAATCAGGGTCCTTCTGGCCGGGGATGTCGGCGAATTGGTGGGCCAGCAGGGCCTCGGTCTTCACCGTGCGCGAGAACCGCCCGGTCCGGCAGAAGGTGTTGGGCATCAGCACCCGGCGCCCGCCCGAGCCGAGCTCCACCTCGATGTAGCGGACCATGGATTCGCCGCGGTCGATCCAGAGATCGGTGACGGTGCCGGCCACCTGCCGGTCGGCGCCGAACACAGTCATGCCGATCGGGTTCGGGCCGTCCTCGTGGACCACGAAATGCTCGGCGACCCGAAGCGGAACGATCCGCTTCTCGTCGTCCCAGGTGCGGTCGTGGTGATCGTCGCGATCGGCGTAGGAGCCGGGGCCGATCTGGTCGTGCAGGCCGTCGCCGTCCGGCTCGAGCGGCGAGCCGGGCCAGACCTCGCGCTTGTGGCCCTTGTAGTTCCAGGCCGGCTGCATGTCGGTCTGGGGGGCGGTCTTCACCAGGCCGTTGGAGAGCAGGAACTGCTTCGGGCTCGGGATCAGGATCGGGTCGGGGCGCTTGAGGCGGCCGGCCGCTTCGCTCTCCAGGGGATAGCCTTCGCGACGGTCCTCCTGGCGCAGGTAGAAGACGAGGCCGGCGAAGAAGATCCAGAACGCGTAGAGCACGACCTGGGCGACATCGACATAGCCCGTGATTTCACCTCTTGGCATGATCAGGCTCCTTGACCGGGGACAGGGGACGGCAGGAGGGCGCGTGCCTCCCTGCCGCGTGTGGCGGTGTCACGACTGCCGGTGTCGCGGACCAGCGGTCCGATGGCGAGGAGGGTCGCGAACAGCAGGGCGATCTCGATGTGGTAGACGATGAGGTAGCCGACGGACGGATCGCTCATGGCCTCGCCGAGCGCGCCTGATGCCGAGAGGCTGGAGCCCACGTCCCGCAGGATGCCGCTCGCGGCGATGGCGATGCCGGCCGCACTGGCCTGGACCGCGCCCCAGGCGCCGAGCGCCAGGCCGGTATCCTCCGGCCCCGCCTTCGCCATGGAGGCGGTGAGCGTGCCGTGGGCGAACAATCCGCCGCCGAGGCCGATCAGGGTGACGCCGGTGGCGAAGAGCTGGGCCGAGGCGAGGGGAGCCGCGAAGATCACCGCCGAGAAGGCCATGATGCCGACCCCGCTGCCGGCGGCCGCCACCCGGAACGGATCGCCGCCCCGGTTGAGCCAGCGCGCGGCCAGAAGCAGGCCGACCCCGCCCCCGGCCGCGAGCATGGCGGTGAGCGCCGTGGTGGCGGCGACCGGCAGGTGCAGGATCTGGCCGCCATAGGGTTCGAGCAGGATGTCCTGCATCGAGAAGGCGGCGGTGCCCAGCCCCGTGGCCACGAGGCGCCGGCGGGCGAGGCCGCTGCCGGCATAGGCGGCCCAGGATTGCGAGAAACTCGGGCGCGGCAGGTCCGTCGCCGTGCGTCCGGGCCGTCGCGCCTCCTGCTTCCAAAGGGCGATGCCGTTGAGAACGATGGTCACGACGGCCGCGCCCTGGATCACCTGGATCAGCCGCAGGGCCGAGAAGTTCGCCAACAGCAGGCCAAAGGCGATGGCGCTGACCATCATGCCGGCCAGCAGCATGGCGCAGAGGAGCGCCACCACCCTCGGCCGGGCATGGGCGGGGGCGAGATCGGTGGCGAGCGCCAGCCCGACGGTCTGGGTGGTGTGGAGGCCGGCCCCCACCATGACGAAAGAGAGCGCCGCCGCCACATGGCCGGGCCAGACCGGGCCGGTGGTGTCGCCCGACAGGATCAGAAGGGAGAACGGCATGATGGCGAGCCCGCCGAACTGCAGCAGCGTGCCGAACCAGATGTAGGGGACGCGCCGCCAGCCGAGGACCGAGCGGTGCCTGTCCGAGCGGAAGCCGACCAGGGCCCGCAAGGGGGCGAAGACCAGGGGCAGCGACAGCATCACGGCCACGATCCAGGCCGGGACTTCGAGCTCGACGATCATCACCCGGTTCAGCGTACCGATGAGGAGCACGGCGGCCATGCCCACCGTCACCTGGAACAGCGACAGCCGCAGGAGCCGACCCAGCGGCAGTTCCGGCGTCGCCGCATCGGCGAAGGGCAGGAACGGCATCAGGCCGGGGCCGAGGCGCGTGAGCAGGCGGGCGGTGAGGTCGGCGGGTTTCATGACAGGCGCCCTCCCCCTTGCGGGAAGGGTTGGGGAGGGTCGAGGCGCTTTAGTTCGACGGCGTTCGAGAGGTAGAACCCGCTGTTGACCCGCTGCGTCCGCCCCACGGCGAACCCGGCGAGCGCGGCCTCCCCGCCGATCCGGCGGCGCAGGCCGCCTTCGGTGATCGGCACGATGGCGGGCGCCCGGTCGCCGCGCGGGAAGAGCCGGCCGGCGGCATGCATCAGCGTGAGGAGCGCCGTGCGCGGGGCCACGGTGAAGACCAGGGACCCGTCGGTGCGCAGGCCGAGTTCGGCGAGGGCGCGGAAGATGTCGCCGGCGCTGTAATGGATGAGCGAGTCCATCGCCACCACGTGGTCGAAGTGCCCGAGCCGGGGGTCGAGCATGTCGCCGACGCGGAAGTCGATGCGATGGCCGCCGAGAAGCTCGGCGCTGCGCTCGCGGGCCAGATCCACCAGCGTCGGCGAGACGTCGATGGCGACCACCTCCGCTCCCCGCCGGGCAGCCTCGACGCTGAGGGCTCCCGTCCCGCAGCCGGCATCGAGGATGCGCCGGCCCGTGAGATCATCGGGCAGCCAGGAGAGCAGGTTCGCCCGCATGGCGTCCCGCCCCGCCCGCACCGTGGCGCGGATCTTCGAGACCGGGGCGTCGGTGGTGAGGCGCGCCCAGGCCTCCACCGCCGTGCGGTCGAAATAGGTTGTCAGTTGCGACCGGCGCGCCGCGTAGCTGGTGCTCGTCATGGCGCTTAACCCTCAATCGAACCCGAGGAACTCGAACAGGTCGCGGTCCTTCATCGGCATCGCCGAGAGCGGCTTGCCGCCGGCCCAGAGATGGGCGGCCAGCCGCATGTACTCGTCCGTCACCGCGATGAGTTCCGGCGTCGGCTCCATCTCGAACAGGGTCGATTTCTTGAGGCGCGAGCGCCGGACCACGTCGAGATCGGGGAAATGCGCGATGCGCTCCAGGCCGACGGCGGCGTTGAAGCGGTCGATCTCGTCGGTCTTGGCCGAGCGGTTGGCGATGACGCCCCCCAGCCGCACCGGATAATTCTTCGACTTCGAATGGATCGCG
This sequence comes from Methylobacterium bullatum, assembly GCF_014845095.1. Taxonomy (GTDB): domain Bacteria; phylum Pseudomonadota; class Alphaproteobacteria; order Rhizobiales; family Beijerinckiaceae; genus Methylobacterium; species Methylobacterium bullatum. The sequence continues at coordinate 23,877 of NZ_NKUG01000073.1, forward strand.
GCCACGATCCGGTTCATGGCGAAGATCGAATCGAAGTCGTTGGCGGTGACGATCAGCGCCTGGTCGGCATGCTGGAGCGGCGAGGCGAAGCCGCCGCAGACCACGTCGCCGAGCACGTCGAAGATGACCACGTCGGTGTCTTCGAGAAGGTGATGCTCCTTGAGGAGCTTCACCGTCTGGCCGACCACGTAGCCACCGCAGCCGGTGCCCGCGGGGGGGCCGCCGGCCTCGACGCACATGACGCCGTTATAGCCCTCGGCCACGAAATCCTCGATCCGCAATTCCTCGGAATGGAACTGCACCGCCTCCAGGGCATCGATCACCGTGGGTGCGAGGCGCTTCGTCAGGGTGAAGGTCGAATCGTGTTTCGGATCGCAGCCGATCTGCAGCACGCGTTTCCCGAGCTTCGAGAACGCCACCGACAGGTTCGACGAGGTGGTGGACTTCCCGATTCCGCCCTTGCCGTAGACGGCGAAGACTTTGGCGGTGCCGATCTTCAGCGCCGGATCGAGCTCGACCTGGAGGCTGCCTTCCTCGCGGCGCGAGGCCACGGGATTACGGATGGCGATGTTCATGCGGCGACCCCTGCGGTGATGCCTTCGAGACGGTCTTCGAGCTCCTCCTCGGCACGGTCGAGCGCGTCGCGCGTCGCCGCGTCGGGAGTCCAGAAGCCGCGCTGGTGCGCCTCGATCAGCCGATGCGCGACCTTGGCGGACGCGGTCGGGTTGAGGGCGGCGAGGCGCTCGCGC
>NZ_NKUG01000074.1 GCF_014845095.1 Methylobacterium bullatum
CGCCGGGCCGGCGGCCTGCGGATCGCGCAGAGCGTCATGCGGGTCGAGGCCCTGGCCGATGCGGCCGTCGTCGGTGCCTTCTGGGCGATCCGCAGCGAGGTCGATCCGCTTCCCCTCATCGAGATGCTGTTCGCGCGCGGACAACGGGTCGCCCTCCCCAAGGTGACGCCGGACGGCCTCGTGTTCCGCGAATGGCGGGCGGGAGAAGCGCTGGTGCCGGGCTCCTTCGGCCTCAGCGAGCCGCGCGACGACCTTCCGCCCCTCGATCCCACCGCCCTCATCGTGCCGCTCGCCGCCTTCGACCGGCGCGGGCATCGCATCGGCTACGGTCGCGGCTATTACGATCAGGCCATCGAGCGGCTCTCCCGCAACGGCCCGGTCCTGACGATCGGTATCGCGTTCTCCGTCCAGGAAGTGGAGACCGTGCCGTCCGAGCCGCACGACCAGCCCCTCGACCATCTCATCACCGAAGCGGGACCGGTCCCGCTCGTCCGGGACTGACACCGACACATGCGACTTCTCTTCCTCGGCGATGTGGTGGGCCGCCCCGGCCGCAATGCGGTGATGGACCGGCTGCCGAAACTGCGCGAGCGCTGGCGCCTCGATTGCGTGGTCATCAACGGCGAGAACGCGGCCGGCGGCTTCGGCATCACCGAGGCGATCTGCGACGAACTCCTCCAGGCGGGCGCCGATGCGGTGACGCTGGGCAACCATTCCTTCGACCAGCGCGAAGCCCTCGTCTTCATCCAGCGGCAGACGCGCCTCGTCCGCCCGGCGAACTACCCGCCCGGTACTCCGGGTCGCGGCGCCACCGTGGTGGAGACGCGGGGGGGCGCCCGCGTCCTCGTCCTCAACGTCATGGGCCGCATCTACATGGATGCGCTGGACGATCCCTTCGCCTCCGCCGAGCGCGAACTCTCCGCCTGCCCCCTGGGCGAGGTGGCGGACGCCGTCATCGTCGACATCCATGCCGAGGCGACCAGCGAGAAGCAGGCTTTCGGGCACTTCCTCGACGGCCGCGCCAGCCTCGTCGTCGGCACTCATACCCACACCCCCACCGCCGACCACCGCATCCTCCCCGGCGGCACCGCCTACCTGTCGGATGCCGGCATGTGCGGCGATTACGATTCGATCCTCGGCATGCAGAAGGACGAGCCCCTGCGGCGCTTCCTGCAGAAGACCCCCGGCGCGCGCCTGGAAGCGGCCCAGGGCAAGGGCACGTTGTGCGGGATCGCCGTCGAGACCGACAATGCGACGGGACTCGCCACCATGGTCTCGGCGGTCCGCCTCGGCCCGCATCTCGAAGAAACCTGGCCTCGCTCCTGGGATTAGGCCCCTTGAGCTGGTGATGAGCCTCACTGCGGCTTGATCGCAGCGGGGCATGAAGCCAAGGTGCGGGCACGGTCGACTCGCCCGTTTCGCGAGCCCGCGCAGATAGAGTCCCCGACATCCCATGGCGACCCGCTCCGCGACTGCCCCCCTGAGCCGCCCGGGCATCTACCTGATCCGGATGTTGGTCTTCCTGACCCTGGTCGGGTTTCTCGCCTTCGTCCTGTTCCGGCAGATCACGCCGGCCTTCCTCGCCAATGCCGGGTTGAACGGGCTGATCCTCGGCGTCCTCCTCATCGCCATCCTGCTCGCCTTCGGCCAGGTGATCCGCCTCTTCCGCGAGGTCGCCTATGTCAACGCGGTCGCGGCCAGTGAGGATTCGGCCAAGCCGCCCTCGCTCCTGGCGCCCCTCTCCCCGGCGATCCTGGCGCGGCGCGAGGGCACGACGCAGACCGGCATCCGCTCCTATCTCGACACCGTGGCCGCCCGCCTCGACGAGGGCCGCGAGATCCTGCGCTACATCGCCGGGCTGCTGATCCTGCTGGGCCTGCTCGGCACTTTCTGGGGCCTCATCGACACGCTGAGCGCGGTGGGCAGCGTGATCCAGAGCATGCGCGGCGGCGGCGAGGCCAGCGCGATGTTCGACGAGTTGAAGAACGGCCTCGCCAAGCCGCTCTCCGGCATCGGCCTCGCCTTCTCCGCCTCGCTGTTCGGCCTGTCGAGCTCGCTCGTCACCGGTTTCCTCGATCTCCAGGCGGGCCAGGCCCATGCCCGTTTCCACAACGAACTGGAAGATTGGCTGGTCTCCGGCGAGGAGCAGGCCGTCGCGGCGCGCCCCGTGGCGGCGCAGGAGCCGGCCTCGGCCCGTGAACTCACCGAGGCGGTGGACCGGCTCTCGGCCATCATCTCGGAGGGCGCCAACGGCCGCGTGGCGACCCAGGCGATGACCAACCTCGCGGAGGGCATCCAGGGGCTCGTCCAGCACATGCGGGCCGAGCAGCAGATGATCCGCGACTGGGTCGAGGCTCAGGCGACGCGGGAACGTGAACTCAAGCAGGTGCTCGACCGGCTCGGCCGCGAGAAGACCTGATGGCCTCGCTGCGCACGCGCCGGGACCGGAGCCTCAACGTCTGGCCGGGCTATGTCGACGCCCTGGCGACGCTGCTGCTAGCCGTCGTCTTCCTGCTGACGATCTTCGTCGTCGGGCAGTTCTTCCTGTCCCAGGAGATCACGGGCCGCGATTCGGTGCTGAACCGGCTCAACCGGCAGATCGCCGACCTCACCGACCTCCTGGCGCTGGAGCGCTCCACGCGCCGGGCGCAGGAGGAGAAGGCCTCGAACCTGCGCACCACGCTTCTGGGCACCGAGGCCGAGCGCGACAAGCTGAAGGAACAGGCCGGCGCCGCCGCGAGCGGCGACAACCGCCAGGGCGAGCTCGACAAGCAGCTGGTGGCCGAGCGCGCCACCAATGCCCGCGCCGCGTCGCAGATCGATCTCCTCAACGAGCAGATCGGCGCCATGCGCCGCCAGCTCGCCGCCCTGGAAGACGCGCTGGCCGCCAGCGAGAGCCGCGACCGCGAGAGCCAGGCCCGCATCGCCGATCTCGGTAGCCGGCTGAACGTGGCCCTCGCCCAAAAGGTTCAGGAACTCGCGCGCTACCGCTCGGACTTCTTCGGCCGCCTGCGCCAGATCCTCGGCAACCGCAGCGACATCCGCGTGGTCGGCGACCGGTTCGTCCTGCAATCGGAGGTGCTGTTCCCGGCGGGCTCGGCGAGCCTGAAGCCCGAAGCGGCGCCCGAACTCGACCGGATCGCCACCGCCATCCTCGATCTGTCGAAGCAGATTCCGGCGGACATTCCCTGGGTCCTGCGTGTCGACGGGCATACCGATGCCCGTCCCATCGCCAGTTCGCAATTCCCGTCGAACTGGTCGCTTTCGGCCGCCCGCGCCATCGCCGTGGTGCAGTACATGGCGGGAAGGGGCATCCCGCCCCAGCGCCTGCTCGCCGCCGCCTTCGGTGAATTCCAGCCCATTGAGGCCGGTACCAGCGACGACGTCTACGCCCGCAACCGCCGCATCGAGCTGAAGCTCACCGAACGTTAAGGCAGGCCCCCTACCGCAGAGGTGCCAGCGCCACCGCCCAGACGACGAACGCGCCGGAGAGCAACCCGAAGGCCATGAATTCCACCGCGCCGGTCAGGATCATCCGCTTGAGCATTGTGATCGCCTCTCGTTGACGCGGCGATCTTTGTTCTTGTTTTGTTCTGTGTAAAGCGGGAATTCAGCGCACTCCGCTTCGTGGTTAGCGGGCAGTAAACACGCCGCTGGAGCGCGGTGCCCTCCCCCATGCGCCATGCGTCGACGGTTTGCTCCGCCGCCCGACATGCTCCCCTACGGCCATGCCCGAGACTCCCGCGACCTATCCTTGAGCTTCGTCGTAAAGCGGACAGATAGTCCTCCCTGCGTAAGCCGTTCGACTCCGGAGCACTTGAAAGCTCAATCAGGCAGATGGCGCGCCGCCGGCGGGGACGGAGGCAGGGCGGTCTGGCCTCAGGCCAGCTGCTCGATCAACCCGTCCCGGATGGTGACGCGCCGGTCCATGCGGGCGGCGAGCTCCATGTTGTGGGTGGCCACGAGCGCGGCGAGGCCCGAAGCGCGGACCAGCGAGACGAGGATGCCGAAGACATGCGCCGCCGTGTGCGGATCGAGGTTGCCTGTGGGCTCGTCGGCCAGCAGCAGGCGCGGGCCGTTGGCGACGGCCCGCGCGATGGCGACGCGCTGCTGCTCGCCGCCCGACAATTCGGCCGGGCGGTGGACCAGACGCTCCTTCAGGCCGAGGAAGCTCAGAAGCTCGGTGGCGCGCGCCTTGGCCTCCTTGGCCCCGAGCCCTCGGATGAGCTGGGGCATCACCACGTTCTCCAGGGCCGAGAATTCCGGCAGGAGGTGGTGGAACTGGTAGACGAAGCCCATCTCCTCGCGGCGAAACCGGGTGCGCTCGGCGTCCGGCATGGCCGCCGTGGGCTGGCCGCCGATATAGACCTCGCCCCCATCAGGCCGCTCCAATAGGCCGGCGAGATGCAGAAGCGTGGATTTACCGGCCCCCGAGGGTGCCACCAGGGCCACGAGTTCGCCGGGCCAGATCGCGAGATCGGCGCCGCGCAGGATGTCGAGGGCTCCCGTTCCCTGCGCGTAGCGGCGTTCGACCTTGGCGAAGAACAGGGCCGGGACCGGCGGCGCACCGGCCTCGTCGGCAGAGGTGGTCATGATGGTTGAATCTCCCCTCAGCCGTAACGCAGGGCCTGCACCGGATCGAGCCGGGCGGCGCGCCAGGAGGGATAGAGCGTCGCCACGAGCGACAGGGCGATAGAGGTGAGGACCACCACCGTGATCTCACCGGAATTCATTTCGGCGGGGATCTCGGCGAGGAACCGCACGGTCGGGTCCCAGGCGGAGGGGAACAGCACCCGCTGGATCGGCTTGATGTTGAGGGTGATGAGCGTGCCCAGTGCCAGCCCGCCCAGCGTACCGACCACGCCGATGAGCGCCCCGTTGATGAGGAAGACCCGCATCACCGTCCCGGGGGTCGCCCCCATCGTCCGCAGGATCGCGATGTCGCTCGACTTGTCGCGCACCAGCAGGATCAGGCCGGAGACGATGTTGAGGGTCGCCACCACGACGATCAGGCTGAGGATGAGGAACATCACGTTCCGCTCCACCTCCAGCGCCCCGAAGAAGGTTCGGTTGCGCTGGCGCCAGTCAGTGAGAAGGACGGGCCGCTCTGCCGCCATCTCGAGATCCGGCCGCAGCTGCGCCACCGCATCGGCATTGTCGAGATAGACCTCGATCAGGCTGACGTCGCTGTCACGGTTGAAGAAGGCCTGGGATTCGGCCAGCGGCATGAACACGAAAGTAGCGTCGAACTCGGTCATGCCGATCTCGAAGATCGCCTTGACCGTATAGGCCTTGGTGCGCGGCGCGGTGCCGAACGGTGTCGTCGCGCCCTTCGGCGTGGACAGGGTGATCTGGTCGCCGGCCTGCAGGCCCAGGGATTCGGCGAGCCTCCGGCCGATGGCGACCCCGGTGCCGTCGTCGAACCCATCGAGCGTGCCGCCCCGGATGGTCTTGGCGATGGACCCGATGGAATCGATGTCCTCGCCCCTGATGCCGCGCACCAGGACGCCGCTGCCGCCATAGGGCGACGAAGCGAAGGCCTGACCTTCCACGAGGGGAATCGCCGAGCGGACGCCGGCGACCTTGGAGAGGCGGTCGGAGAGATCGACGTAATCGGTGAACAGCTTGTCGATAGGCGTGACGAAGACGTGGCCGTTGATACCGACGATCTTCGAGAGCAGTTCGGTACGGAACCCGTTCATCACCGAGAGCACGATGATGAGGGTGGCGACCCCCAGGGTGATGCCGAGGACGGAGAAGAAGGCGACGACGGAGACGCCGCCGCCGCGCCGCCGGGCGCGGAGATAGCGCCCGGCGATGATCCACTCGAAGGCCGCGAAGGGCGGCGTGCTGCCGCGCTTGAACAGGCCGGAGAGACCCGCCAGCCGTTCCTTCACCGTCTCTGCCAGAGCCATACCGGCCTCAGCTCCGCTTCAGGCGCGAGATCAGATCGATGGGAGCCACGCTCTCGCGCTCGCCGCCGGAGCGCCGCTTGATCTCGACCTTGCCCTCGGCGAGGCCGCGCGGACCCACCACGACCTGCCAGGGCAGGCCGATGAGGTCGGCGGTGGCGAATTTGGCGCCGGGACGCTCGTCACGGTCGTCGTAGAGCACCGTCAGGCCGCTGGCCTCGAGGTTGGCCTGGATCTCGGCACAGGCCGCGTCGGTGGCCGCGTCGCCGGTCTTGAGGTTGATGAGGGCGACGTCGAAGGGCGCCACGGAATCCGGCCAGATGATGCCGGCCTCGTCGTGCGAGGCCTCGATGATCGCCGCAACCAGCCGGCTCGGGCCGATGCCGTAGGAACCCATATGCACGGGGCGGTCGACGCCGTCCGGCCCGGTGACCTTGGCGCCCATGGCCTCGGAATACTTGGTGCCGAAATAGAAGATGTGCCCGACCTCGATACCACGCGCGGCCATCTGCTTGTCCTCGCCGACTTCGGCGAAGGCGGCGGGCTCGTGCATCTCTGAGGTGGCGGCGTAGAGCGAGGTCCAACGGTCCACGGTGCCCTGGAGGCCGGCGACGTCGTCGAAATCGGTGGTCACCGGCGGGATATCGAAATCGAGATACTGCTTGTCGCAGAACACCTCGCTCTCGCCCGTCTGGGCCAGGATGATGAATTCGTGGCTGAGATCGCCGCCGATCGGGCCGGTATCGGCGCGCATGGGGATCGCCTTGAGGCCGAGGCCGGCGAAGGTGCGCAGGTAGGCGACGAACATCTTGTTGTAGGCGTGCCGGGCCGCCGCCTGATCGATATCGAACGAGTAGGCGTCCTTCATCAGGAACTCGCGCGAGCGCATGGTGCCGAAGCGCGGCCGCACCTCGTCACGGAACTTCCAGGAGATCTGGTAGAGGTTCTTCGGCAGGTCCTTGTAGGAGCGCACGCTGCCGCGGAAGATCTCGGTGATCACTTCCTCGGCGGTGGGGCCGAACAGCATCTCGCGATCGTGCCGGTCGGAAATGCGCAGCATCTCCTTGCCGTAGGCCTCGTAGCGGCCGGATTCCTTCCACAACTCCGCCGACTGGATCGACGGCATCAGCAGCTCGATGGCGCCGGACCGATCCTGCTCCTCGCGGACCACCGCGCAGACCCTGTTGAGCACGCGCAGGCCCAGGGGCAGCCAGGCATAGATGCCCGCCGCTTCCTGACGGATCAGGCCGGCCCGCAGCATCAGGCGGTGGGAAACGATCTCCGCCTCCTTGGGCGTCTCGCGCAGGGTCGGCAGGAAATAGCGGGAGAGACGCATCGGGAACCCTGGATCGTTTCGGAGCGCGATCGTACCGCGCATCGTTGCGGGGCACACAACACATTGCATCGAGAAAAGACAAGCGCCGTGCGGCTTAGCGAAAGCCCCGCATGGTCACGGAAGTAGGTCGCAGGCGAAAATGGAGCCCAAACCCGCCAACTCTTGCAAAAAAACGCCAGGAATCATCTCCGAAGGCGTGACAATGCGCAATCCAGTTCCTATAAGCGCCCCCGTGATGGTCGCGACGCCCGGAGAGGCAGCGCGAGGTCCGAGTCTCGGGAGGAAATTTCAGCCGCCACGCCGTCAGAAATGCGTGAGATAAAATAGGCTGACACGTCATCTGTCGTCTCAAAAGCAAGGCTCGCGCCTTGCTTTTTTTATGGCCGAAGCGGACTCGCGGATATGGGGGCAGGCCGAACCGGTCCGCCACCCGATCGCGGCGCTACAGCCCCGACAGCTCGAAGATCGGGATCACCACGAGAAACACGAGGCTGGCGAGCAACGTCGTCCAGATCGCCTTCTCAAGCAGACGCGGCGCCGCGGGCGCCCCCGGATCCTGCCCCGGCACGATCCGCGACGGATCGGTCTCGACCTGATTGCGGAGCGGCAGGATGACGAAGAGCAGCGTCCACCACACCACGAAATACAGGGCGAAGGCCCCGAACACCGTCAGCTTGAACAACACCACGGCCAGAGCCGCCACAGCCGAGACGATGACGACCATGGTCGCCAGCGTGCGCCAGACCGTCGCCGAGACGGTCCGGACGAGGGCGTTCACGCCGCTCACACCTGCTCCAGCTCGACGAGGGTGCCGAGGAAGTCCTTCGGGTGGAGAAAGAGAACCGGCTTGCCATGGGCGCCGATCTTCGGCTCGCCGGTGCCGAGGACGCGGGCGCCCTGGGCCTTCAGCTTATCGCGGGCGGCGATGATGTCGTCGACCTCGTAGCAGACATGGTGCACGCCGCCATTCGGGTTGCGCTCCACGAAGCTCTCGATGGGCGAGCCCTCGCCCAGCGGCGACATCAGCTCGACCTTACTGTTGGGCAGGTTCACGAACACCACCGTGACGCCGTGCTCCGGCTGCGGCAGGGGCTCGGTGACCGTGGCGCCGAGGGTATCGCGATAGATGGCGCAGGCCGCATCGAGGTCACGCACGGCAATGGCCACGTGGTTCAGGCGTCCGATCATGGTCTGCTCCCTCTTTTGGTTCTTGTGATCCTACCCATCCCCCTCATCCTGAGGTGCCGCGCCAGCGGCCTCGAAGGAGCCCTTCAGTGATCGCAACGCGCACTGGAGGGCTCCTTCGAGGCCTTCGCTACGCTCCGGACACCTCAGGATGAGGTTGTGGGGCGGAAGGACGGGTTCATCCGCCGCTCCGCCCCTGTTTGTCTCACACCTCCACCACCTGCACGTGGCAGGCGGGCTTCTTGCCCCAGGCCTCGTTCACGGCCGAGCGGATCGCGCGGTCGACCGCCTTCTCGACGGCCTCGGCATCCTTGCGCTTCTGCTTAGAGAGGCCGCTGAGCGTGCGCGTCACCGCCTCGACGGCGACGTCGAGCATCGGCTGGCCGTTCTTGCCGCGATTGGGCAGGCCCATGATGTCGATGGCCGGCTCGCCCAGAACCTCGCCCTGGACATCGATGGCGATGGCGACGGACACGACGCCGGATTGCGACAGCTTGCGCCGCTCGGGGATGGCGCGGTCCTTGGCGTCGATGAGGATGTTGCCATCCTTGAACAGGCGGCCGGCCTTCACGTGCTCGACGATCTCCGGCGTGCCGGGGGCGAGGCGCACGACGCTGCCGTTGCGTGCCTTGACCACGTTGCCGACGCCCTGGGCCAGGGCGAAGCGGGCGTGCTCGTCGAGATGCAGCGCCTCGCCGTGAACGGGGATCGCGGTCCTCGGCCGGGTCCAGGCATACATCTCGGCCATCTCGTCGCGGCGCGGGTGGCCCGAGACGTGGACGAGCTTCGTCCGGTCGGTCACCACCTCGATGCCGGCATTGATCAGGTCGTTGATGATCGCGCCCACCGCCCGCTCGTTGCCGGGAATGGCGCGGGACGAGAAGATCACGCGGTCGCCCGCAGCCAGCGTCACGTCGGGATGATCGTCACGGGAGACACGGGCCAGCGCCGCGCGCTCCTCGCCCTGCGAGCCGGTGAGCAGGCAGACCACCTTGTCGCGGGGCAGGTAGCCGTAGCTGTCGGCGGAACGGAAATCGGGCAGGCCGTCGAGGAAGCCGCATTCGCGGGCGACGCCGATGACCCGGTCCATGGCCCGGCCGACGGCGATGACCTCGCGGCCGCAATCGCGTGCCGCTTCGGCCACCGCCCGCATGCGGGCGACGTTGGAGGCAAAGGTGGTGACGGCGACCCGGTGAGGGGCTTCGGCGATCAATTCGCGCAAGGTGGCGGCGACCTCGGCCTCGCTCGGGCTGCGGCCCTCGCGCACGACATTGGTCGAATCGCTTATCATGGCGAGGATGCCCTCGTCGCCCAGCTTGCGGAACGAGGCTTCCGAGGTGACGTCGCCGAGGATCGGCGTGGCGTCGAGCTTCCAATCGCCCGTATGCAGGACGAGGCCGTGCGCCGTGCGGATGGCGACCGCGTTCGATTCCGGGATCGAGTGCGAGACCGGAACGTACTCGATCTCGAACGGGCCGACGGTCACCGGCTTGTGGGCCGCGATCTCGCGCAGGATCACCTTCGGCGCGCCCGGCTCGCTGAGACGGCGCGCCTCGAGCAGGTTCTTGGCAAAGCGCGTGGCGTAGACCGGCGCCTTGAGCTTGGGCCACAGCTCACCGATGGCGCCGATATGGTCCTCGTGCGCATGGGTGATGAAGATGGCGAGGAGGTCGTCCTTGCGCTCCTCGATGAAGCTGAGATCGGGGAACATCAGGTCGATGCCGGGGAAGCCCTCTTCCCCGGCAAAGCCCATCCCGCAATCGACCATGATCCATTTCCGCCGCTTCTCCGGCCCGAAGCCGTAGAGCGCCGCATTCATGCCGATCTCGCCCACGCCGCCGAGCGGCACGAAGACGAGTTCGTCTTGCCCTGTCGTCATCACTGTCAAACCTCAAGCCGCCGTCGCGGCCGAACCCAAATGCACCTCGCCCGCCGTCACGGTCCGTCGCGTCCCATCATCCGATCGGACGACGAGCCGCCCCGCCTCGTCGATCGTCTCGAAAATTCCTTGCACGATCTCGCCGCCGATCCGCACCGAGACCGGTGCGCCGATCCCGGCGGCGTCGTCGAGCCAAAGCCGGCGGATCGTTGAGAATCCGCCGCCCCGGCTCCAGAGTCGCGCTGCAGCGACGATCTCGTCCGACAGGTAATCGAACAGATCCTCGGCGCGCGTTTCGTACGAACTCTGACTGAGGCTTGTCGCGGGATAAGGCAAGTCCTGCGGTGACGCGGCAACGTTGACGCCAAAGCCGATCACCGCCGATCTGCGCCCGCCGGGATGAGTCTCCGCTTCCAGAAGCAGACCCGCGAGCTTCGCGCCGGAGACCAGAACGTCGTTGGGCCATTTCAGCCGGAAGGGGCTTATCCCACCAGATCTCAGACAATCGATCTCATCCTGAGGTGCCGCGCCAGCGGCCTCGCAGGAGGGCTCCCGTGGGTCGCGCGAGAACTGGAGCCCTCCTGCGAAGCCTCCTTTGCGCTCCGGCGCCTCAGGATGAAGAGGTAATTTGATCGTTCGCTTCAGAGCCGCGATCAGCGCGACGCCTGCCACGAACCCCAAGCTCGGCACCTGGACCGGATCGACGTCCGAGACCGGCCAGAGCAAGCTGGCGGTGAGGTTGCCGGGCAGGGAGGCCCAGGTGCTTCCCCTGCGACCACGCCCCGCCTCCTGCCTGAGCGCGACGACCCAGAGCGGCCCCCTCTCGCCCTGGCGCGCGAGCTCCATCGCCTGGGTGTTGGTGGAGCCTAGGCTCTCGTGAACGTGAAGACGATGCCCGGCGGCCTTGGCCGCCGGGCCGAGGCGATATCCCGACACAATCCTAGAACAGCGACTTGGCCGCGGCCCCCGCCGCGCTGACCAGAGGAGACGGCACGAGGAAGAACAGCACCACCACCGCGCTCGACAGGCCCAGCACGATGCGCAGGCCCGGCGCCATGGTCTCGTACGGGGCCTGGGGCTCGTCGAAATACATCACCTTGACGAGGCGCAGGTAGTAGAACGCGCCGACCACGGAGGTGACGACACCGATCACCGCGAGACCGACGAGATCGGCCTTTATGGCGGCGGCGAAGACGTAGAACTTGCCGAAGAACCCGGCCAGTGGCGGAATGCCGGCGAGAGAGAACATCATCGCGGCGAGGCAGAAGGCCAGGACCGGATGCGTGCGCGAGAGACCGGAGAGGTCGTCCACCGTCTCGTACATCTGGCCGCCGCGCCGCAGGGACAGGAGCACCGCGAAGGCGCCGAGCGTCATGGCGAGATAGATGATCATGTAGATCACCACGCCGCGGATCCCCTCCTCCGAGGCGGCGGCGAGACCGATCAGCGCGTAGCCGATATTGCCGATGGAGGAATAGGCCATCAGGCGCTTGATCGAGCGCTGGCCGATGGCCGCGAAGGAGCCGAGCGTCATCGACGCGATGGCGACGAAGACGATGATCTGCTGCCAGATCGACGTCACATCCGGGAAGGCGCCGATGAAGACTCGCACGGTCATGGCGACGGCAGCCATTTTCGGCGCCGAGGCGAAGAACGCCGTCACCGGTGTCGGCGACCCTTCGTAGACGTCCGGCGTCCACATGTGGAACGGCACGGCGGACATCTTGAAGGCGACGCCGGCGGCCACGAACACGATGCCGAGCACGATGCCGATGCCGGCATTGTCGTTGAGCGCGGAGACGATGCCGGGGAAGGAGACGGTTCCGGTGAAGCCATAGACCAGCGACGAGCCGTAAAGCAGCATCCCCGACGACAAGGCGCCGAGGACGAAGTATTTCAGCCCGGCTTCCGTGGATTTCAGGTTGTCGCGGTGGAAGGCGGCGATGACATAGGCCGCCAGCGACTGCAGTTCGAGGCCGAGATAGAGGGCGATCAGGTCGTTGGCCGAGGCCATCACCATCATGCCGATGGTGCAGAGCACGATCAGGATCGGGAACTCGAACCGGTCGATGCGCTCGCGCTGGAAATAGTCGCGCGACAGCAGGATCGTGGCCGCCGAGCCGAGCAGGATCAGCGCCTTCATCACCTTCGAGAAATTGTCGACGATGAACGACCCGTTGAGGGTCGTGACCTTCGCGCCCGACTGCGACACGACCACGAAGAAGGCGAGGATCAGCAGGATGAGCGCGCCGACATTGACGGTCTCGACAGAGCGCTCGCCCCGGAAGGCGCCGTAGAGTATCAGCCCCAGCACGCCGATCGCGAGGATCAGCTCCGGCATCACCGGCGAAAGCGAGGGCAGGACGGCCTGGATAGCGGTCATCTGACGTAGACCTTCAGCGCGCCACGGGCGGGATCACCGCCGCGGTCTGCGTGTTCGAGAGCGCGGTCTTCATGCTCTGCATCAGCGCCTCCGTGGAGGGGGCGAAGGTGTCGAGGATGGGCGCGGGATGCACGCCGTAATAGATCGTCAGGGCGACGAGCGGCGCGATGATGATCTTCTCCCGCAGGTCGAGATCGAGGATGCCCTGGAGGTTGGGCTTCTCGAGCTTGCCGTAGATCACCCGGGCGTAGAGCCACAGGGCGTATCCGGCCGAGAGGATGATGCCGAAGACGGAGAAGAAGGCGACGGTGGGGTTGGCCTTGAAGGCCCCCATCATGGCCAGGAACTCGCCGACGAAGCCAGACGTACCGGGGAGGCCGACATTGGCCATGGTGAACACCATCATCGCCGCAGCATAGAGCGGCATGCGCTTCACGAGGCCGCCATAGGCCGCGATCTCGCGGGTGTGCATCCGGTCGTAGACCACGCCGACGCAGACGAAGAGCGCGCCCGAGACGATGCCGTGCGAGATCATCAGGAACAGGGCGCCCTGGATGCCCTGTTCGTTGAGGGTGAACAGGCCCAGGGTCACGAAGCCCATATGCGCCACCGACGAATAGGCGATGAGCTTCTTGATGTCGGTCTGCATCAGCGCGATCAGCGACGTGAAGATGATCGCGATGACCGAGAGGGCGAAGACCATCGGCGCGAAATAGGCGCTGGCATCCGGGAACATCGGCAGCGAGATCCGGATGAAGCCGTAGCCACCCATCTTGAGCAGGATGCCGGCGAGGATCACCGAACCGGCGGTGGGCGCCTCCACGTGGGCGTCGGGCAGCCAGGTATGGACCGGCCACATCGGCATCTTCACCGCGAAGGAGGCGAAGAAGGCGAGCCACAGCCAGTATTGCATGCCGACGGGGAAGCGGGTGTGCAGCAGGGTCGGGATGTCGGTGGTGCCGGCGTGCCAGTACATCGCCATGATGGCGAGGAGCATCAGCACCGAGCCGAGCAGGGTGTAGAGGAAGAACTTGAAGCTCGCGTAGATCCGGCGCTTGCCGCCCCAGATGCCGATGATGAGGAACATCGGGATCAGGCCGGCCTCGAAGAACAGATAGAACAGCACGAGGTCGAGGGCCTGGAACACGCCGATCATCGTCGTCTCGAGGACGAGGAAGGCGACGAAATACTCCTTCACCCGCGTGTTCACCGAGAGCCAAGACGCGCCGATGCAGAACGGCATCAGGAACGTGGTCAGCAGGATCAGGGGCATCGAGAACCCGTCGACGCCGAGCTTGAACTTGATCGTCTCGGCGAGCCAGCCGTGGGTCTCCACGAGCTGGAAGCTCGACGTCGACGGATCGAACCGGCCCCAGGCCACAAGGCTGAGGAGGAAGGTGACGATGGTGGTCGCGAGTGCTGCCCAGCGGGCATTGCGCTTCACGCTCTCGGATTCATCGCCGAGGGACAGGATGAAGGCCGCGCCGCAGAGCGGTACGATCAGCAGGCCTGAGAGAATGCCGAGGCCGAACATCTAGCGGGCACTCCGATACGGGTTGGCGACCGTCATTGCGCGAGACATCAGTGCCCGACCTTCGGCAGGCCGGTGAGCATGTACCAGCTGATGATCGCGGCGACGCCGATGAGCATGACGAAGGCGTAGTGATAGACGTAGCCGGTCTGGAGCCGGACCACGCCGCGGGTGACGTCGAGCACGCGCGTGGCGATCCCGTCGGGGCCGAGCCCGTCGATGACGCGACCGTCGCCCTCCTTCCAGAGGAACTTGCCGAAGTTCTTGGCCGGCCGGACGAAGATGCGCTCGTAGAGTTCGTCGAAATACCACTTGTTGAGCAGGAATTGGTACAGGCTCGGCTGCTGCGCGGCGAGCTGGCCCGGCAGTTCCGGCCGGCGGATATACATCCAGAAGGCCAGCAGGAAGCCGATCACCAGCATGATGAAGGGCGAGTAAGCGACCAGCGCCGGCACCGAATGGATGTCGTGCATGATGTGGTTGTCGGGGCCGTGGCCGAGGGCATGCCCCCAGAACGACTCCATGCCCTCGCCGATGAAGCGGTTCTTGAAGATCAGACCGGCGAAGAGCGCGCCGAAGGCGAGGATCGCCAGCGGGATCGTCATCACCAACGGGCTCTCATGCGGCGTGTGCGCATGGTCGTGGTGCTCGATGGCGCTGTGCGACGCGGGCTCGACGTCGTGGCCCTTGTCGTCATGGGCGACGCCTTCGTGGTGGCCCGGCGCACCGTCCGCCTGGACCGCCACGTGCGCATGCGCCGAGGCCGGTGCCGCGTGATGGTCGTCATGATGGGCGGCGCCGTGGCCCGCCCAGCGCGCCGGTCCTTCGAAGGTCATGAAGAACAGACGCCAGGAATAGAACGAGGTCATCAGGGCGGCGATGACGGTGGCCAGGAAGGCGAGCGTGTGGCCCGGCCGCGTCGAGGCGTAGGCCGCCTCGATGATCGCATCCTTCGAGTAGTAGCCGGCGGTGAAGGGGAAGCCGATCAGCGCCAGGGTGCCGATGGTCATCATCGCCGAGGTGAAGGGAATGTAGCGGCGCAAAGCGCCCATGTTCCGCATGTCCTGCTCGTGGTGCATCGCGTGGATGACCGAGCCAGCGCCGAGGAACAGCAGCGCCTTGAAGAAGGCATGGGTGAAGAGGTGGAAGACGGCGGCCGAATACGCGCCGACGCCGAGCGCCACGAACATGTAGCCGAGCTGCGAACAGGTCGAGTAGGCGATGACCCGCTTGATGTCGTTCTGCACCATGCCGATCGTGGCCGCGAAGAACGCCGTGATGCCGCCGATGACGGTCACCACGATGAGGGCATTGGGCGCCACCTCGAACAGGGGCGACAGGCGCGCCACCATGAACACGCCGGCGGTGACCATGGTCGCGGCGTGGATCAGGGCGGAGACCGGGGTCGGCCCTTCCATGGCGTCGGGCAACCACGTGTGGAGCATGAACTGCGCCGACTTGCCCATGGCGCCCATGAACAGGAGCAGGCACGCCAGGGTCATGGCGTTCCAGTCGTAGCCGAGGAAGTGGAAGGTGGCGTCCTTGAACTCGGCGGCGCGCGGCAGGATGCCGTCGAAGGCCACGGAACCGAACAGGACGAAGACGAGGAAGATGCCGAGCGAAAAGCCGAAATCGCCGACGCGGTTGACGATGAAGGCCTTCATCGCCGCCGCGTTGGCCGAGGGCTTCTCGTACCAGAACCCGATCAGCAGGTAGGAGGCGAGGCCGACGCCTTCCCAGCCGAAGAACATCTGCACCAGGTTGTCGGCCGTCACCAGCATCAGCATGGCGAAGGTGAACAGCGACAGGTAGGCGAAGAAGCGCGGCCGGTGCGGATCCTCCGCCATGTAGCCCACGGAGTAGAGGTGGACGAGGGTCGAGACCGTCGTCACCACCACCAGCATCACCACGGTGAGCGTGTCGATCCGGAAAGCCCAGTCGACGACGAGGTCGCCGGCGGTGAACCATGTCGCCACCTGCACGCGGGTGGCGTGGTCCGAGCCCGGTACCTCGAAGAAGGCGCCCCAGGACAGGAGGGCGGAGAAGGCGAGGAAGCCGGTGGTGATGTACTCGCACACGCGAGGGCCGAGCTGGCGGCCGAACAGGCCGGCGAGCAGGGCACCGATGAGCGGGAAGAAGACGATCGCGTGATACATCGCTGGCTGGCCCGGCCTCCGGAAGCGTACCGGATGACCGGCCTCGCTCCATTCTCGTCAATGGGATCGCGCGGGGTGCCGCGCGGCTCGGCTTGGGGGAAGATCAGCCCTTCATCATGTTCACGTCCTCCACCGCGATGGAGCCGCGGTTTCGGAAGAAGACGACGAGGATGGCGAGCCCGATGGCCGCCTCCGCCGCCGCCACCGTGAGCACGAACAGGGCGAAGACCTGGCCGGTGATGTCGTTGAGATGGGTGGAGAACGCCACGAGGTTGATGTTCACCGCGAGCAGGATGAGCTCCACCGACATCAGGATGACGATGATGTTCTTGCGGTTCACGAAGATGCCGAGCACGCCGAGCGTGAACAGGATCGCCGCCACTGTGAGATAATGGCTCAAGCCGATCATGAGCGCTGATCCTTCTGCAGAGCCGACATCAGACCTCGACACCCTGGCGCGAGGGCACCTTGCGGGTCTCCACCGCCATCTCCTGCGTCCGCGCGTTCTGCACGGAGATGTTCTGGCGCTTCACGCCCGGCCTGTCGCGCAGGGTGAGCACGATGGCACCGATCATCGCCACCAGCAGGATGAGCCCGGCCAGCTGAAAGTAGAAAACATAATCCGTGTAGAGCACGCGCCCGAGCATCTGGGTGTTGGTGACGCCCTCGACACTGGCGAGCGGACCCAGTGGCGCCTGCATAAGGCCGGGATCGATCGTCCAGGAGCCCACCACGAGCAGGAGCTCGATGAGGAAGACGGCCCCGATCAGCGCCCCCACGGGGAGGTATTGCTGGAAGCCCTGGCGCAGCTGCGCGAAATCCACGTCGAGCATCATCACGACGAAGAGGAACAGAACGGCGACCGCGCCGACATAGACCACCACGAGGATCATCGCGAGGAACTCGGCGCCCATCAGGACGAACAGGCCCGCCGCGTTGACGAAGGTCAGGATGAGGAAGAGCACCGACGCGACTGGATTGCGCGAGGTGATCACCATGAACGCGGACGCGATCGCGATGCCGGCGAACAGGTAGAAGAAGGCTGCGGCTGCACTCATGCGACTATGGAGATCAGCCGTCCCGAGGACGGCCCCTTCTGCCGAAATTCAAACCAGCCCGTGCAGGCCGCCCGTCTATAGAACCCACCCCTGCGGCGCACAACCGCCGGGGCTCCCGTCATCACCGGTATGGCGCGTCCACCGCGATGTTGCGCGCGATCTCGCGCTCCCAGCGGTCGCCGTTCAGGAGCAGCTTGTCCTTGTCGTAGAGAAGCTCCTCGCGGGTCTCCACGGAGAATTCGAGATTCGGCCCCTCGACGATGGCATCCACCGGGCAGGCCTCCTGGCACATGCCGCAATAGATGCATTTCACCATGTCGATGTCGTAGCGCGTGGTGCGCCTCGTGCCGTCGTTACGTCGCGGGCCGGCCTCGATGGTGATGGCCTGCGCCGGGCAGATCGCCTCGCACAGCTTGCAGGCGATGCAGCGCTCTTCCCCGTTGGGATAGCGGCGCAGCGCATGCTCCCCGCGGAAGCGCGGACCGCGATGCCCCATCTCGAAAGGGTAGTTGATCGTGGCCTTGGGTTTGAAGAAGTAGCGCATGGCGAGGGCGAACCCCGACACGAACTCCTTCAGCAGCAGACCCTTGGCGACCTGATCGAGCTTCATGGCGCGATCTCCCTTATGCGTTGCATCATGCCCCCGGCGCGAGACCGGTGAGCTTGAGGACGAAGGCGACGACGACGACCGAGACGAGCGAGAGCGGAAGGAACACCTTCCAGCCGAGGCGCATGAGCTGGTCGTAGCGGTAGCGCGGCACCATGGCCTTCACCATGGCGATCATGAAGAACAGGAAGCTCGCCTTCAGGGCGAACCAGATCAGCCCCGGCACCCAGGTGAAGGGCGCGAACGGGATCGGCGAGAGCCAGCCGCCGAGGAACAGCACCGTTCCGAGCGCGCACATGGTCATGATCGCCACGTACTCGCCGAGCATGAACAGCAGGTACGGCGTCGAGGAATACTCGACCATGTAGCCCGCCACGAGCTCCGATTCGGCCTCCGGCAGATCGAAGGGCGGGCGGTTGGTTTCGGCGAGTGCCGAGATGAAGAACACCACGAACATCGGGAACAGCCAGAGCCAGTACCAGCCGAGGATGCCGAGCGAAGTGTCCTGCGCCATGACGATGCGCGAGAGGTTGAGCGAGCCGGCGCAGAGCAGGACGCAGATGATGACGAAGCCGAGGGACACTTCATAGGAGATCATCTGCGCGGCGGAGCGCAGGGCGCCGAGGAAGGCGTATTTCGAGTTCGAGGCCCAGCCGCCCATCAGCACGCCGTAGACGCCCAAGCTCGAGATCGCGAAGATGTAGGTGATGCCGACATTGAGATCGGCGATGGCCCAGCCTTCCGCCAGCGGGATCACCGCCCAGCCCGCCAGGGCCAGCGTGGCGAAGACCAGGGGCGCTAGCAGGAACAACGCCTTGTTGGCGCCGGCCGGGATCACCGGCTCCTTCAGCACGAACTTCAGGAGATCGGCGAAGGATTGCAGCAGGCCCCAGGGCCCGACCACGTTGGGGCCGCGCCGCAGCTGCACCGCCGCCCAGATCTTGCGATCGGCCAGCAGCGCGTAGGCGATGAAGACGAGAAGCAGCGCCAGGAGCACGAAGCTCTTGAGCACCAGAAGCAGGACGGTGCCGACGATTTCCAGCATGGTCGGCAGCCCCTATTCCGCCGCTTCGAGGCCGCGCGTCCGCGCGAGGCTCGAACATTCGGCCAGCACGCGCGAGGCGCGGGCGATGGCGTTGGTGAGATAGAAGTCCGGCACCGCCGAGGCGAAGGACGAGCGGTTCGCCTCGCCGCCGAGGCCCGCCAGGGTCTCGACCGTGGCGGCGACGTCGACCGGCGCCACCGCGTCGAGGGCGGCGAAATGCGGATATTCCGCATAGAGCGCGCGCCGCAGGGCGCCGAGGGAATCGAAGGCCAGGCGCTTGCCGAGAACGTCGGACAGGGCGCGCAGGATCGCCCAATCCTCGCGGGCGTCGCCCGGCGGGAAGCCGGCGCGGTTGGTGGTCTGCACCCGGCCTTCGAGGTTCACGAAGGTGGCGTTCTTCTCGGTATAGGCGGCCCCCGGCAGGATCACGTCGGCGCGGGTGGCGCCACGGTCGCCGTGGGTGCCCTGGTAGATCACGAAGGCACCGGCACCGATCTCGACCTCGTCGGCGCCGAGGTTGAACAACACGTCCAGGGCACCCGGCTCGGCCATCGCGGCGAAGTCGAGCCCCCCCTCCCCCGGCACGAAGCCGAGATCGAGGGCGCCGACACGGGCGGCGGCGGTCTGGAGCACGGCGAAACCGTTCCATTCCGAGGTGACCGCCCCGACGTCCTTGGCGAGCTTGGCCGCCGCCGCGAGGATGGCGGCTCCGTCCGGACGGGACAGCGCCCCGGTCCCGACGATGACGAGGGGACGGCTCGCGCCCTTCAGCACCTCGGAGAAGCTGTGCCGGCCGGCGGCGATGTCGGCCAGGGTCTCGGGGCCGGCGCCGAGATAGGTATGGGGATAGGTGAGATCCACGGCCTCGCCGATGAGGCCCACCGCCAGCGGCGCCATCCGCCAGCGCTTGCGGATGCGCACGTTGAGGAGCGAGGCTTCCAGGCGCGGATTGGTCCCGACCAGGAGAATCGCATCCGCATCCTCGATCCCCGGGATGGTGGGATTGAAGGCGTAGGCGGCCCGGCCCCAGGCGGGATCGATCGCCTCGCCGGCCTGACGGCAATCGAGATTGGTCACGCCGAGCGACCCCATCAGGGTCTTCAGGGCATAGATCTCCTCCACGGCGGCGAGATCGCCGACGATGGCGCCGACGCGCTTCGGATCGGCGCTCTTCGTCTTCGCGGCGATGGCCGCGAAGGCCTCACCCCAGGAGGCCGGACGCAGGCGGCCGTTCTCGCGCAGATACGGACGGTCGAGGCGCTGCGCGCGCAGGCCGTCCACCGCGTGGCGGGTCTTGTCGGAGATCCACTCCTCGTTGATGTCCTCGTTGACGCGCGGCTCGATCTGCATGACCTCGCGGCCACGGGCATCGACGCGGATGGCACAGCCGACGGCATCCATCACGTCGATGGATTCGGTCTTCGACAGCTCCCAGGGCCGCACCTCGTAGCTCTGCGGCTTATGGACGAGGGCGCCCACCGGGCAGAGATCGGCGACGTTGCCCTGAAGCTCCGAGCCCATCGCGCTCTCGAGATAGCTCGTGATCTCCATGTCCTCGCCGCGGCCGATGGCGCCGAGATCGGGCACGCCGGCCACTTCCGCCAGGAAGCGGACGCAGCGGGTGCAATGGATGCAGCGGTTCATGGCGGTCCGCACCAGCGGGCCGATGTATTTCTCTTCGACCGCCCGCTTGTTCTCGCCGTAGCGGGTCGAATCGACGCCGTAGGCCATGGCCTGATCCTGCAGGTCGCAATGGCCGCCCTGGTCGCAGATTGGGCAATCGAGCGGGTGGTTGATGAGGAGGAACTCCATCACCCCCTCGCGGGCCTTCTTCGTGGTTCCCGACCGGGTGAGGATCTCGGGCGGCTCGCCGTTTGGGCCGGGCCGGCAATCCTTCACCGCGTAGGCGCAGGAGGCCACGGGCTTCGGAGCGCCCTTCAACTCCACCAGGCACATGCGGCAATTGCCGGCGATGGACAGCCGTTCGTGGAAGCAGAAGCGCGGGATCTCCGCGCCCGCGACTTCGCAGGCCTGCAGCAGGGTGTACTCGGCCGGAACATCGACCTCGGTGCCGTCGACGATGAGCTTGGTCATGCGTGCTTCTCGGTGTCGAACATCGGTCCGAAAGACATGGCGATCACTCCGCCGCGATCCGCACAGGATCGCTATGCGGGTTGGCGCTGTAGCGGTCGATGCGCTTTTCGATCTCGGGGCGGAAATGGCGGATGAGGCCCTGGATCGGCCAGGCCGCCGCGTCGCCGAGGGCACAGATCGTGTGGCCCTCGATCTGCTTCGTCACGTCGAGGAGCATGTCGATCTCGCGGCGCTGGGCGCGGCCCTCAGCCATGCGCAGCATCACGCGCCACATCCAGCCGGTGCCCTCGCGGCAGGGCGTGCACTGGCCGCAGCTCTCGTGCTTGTAGAAATAGGCGATGCGGGCGATGGCCGAGACGATGTCGGTGGAGCGGTCGAGAACGATCACCGCCGCCGTGCCGAGGCCGGAGCCGAGGCCGCGCAGGGTGTCGAAATCCATCTTGGCGTCGATGATCTGCTCGGCCGGCACCAGGGGCACCGAAGAGCCGCCGGGGATGGAGCAGAGCAGGTTGTCCCAGCCGCCGCGCATGCCGCCGCAATGCTTGTCGATGAGCTCGCGGAAGGTGATGCCGAGCTCTTCCTCGACGTTGCAGGGCTTGTTGACGTGGCCCGACACGCAGAACAGCTTGGTGCCGGTGTTGTTCTTGCCGCCCAACCCTGCGAACCAGGCGCCGCCCCGGCGCAGGATGGTGCCCGCCACCGCGATGGACTCGACGTTGTTCACCGTGGTGGGACAGCCGTAGAGGCCCATATTGGCCGGGAAAGGCGGCTTCAGCCGCGGCATGCCCTTCTTGCCCTCGAGGCTTTCCAGCAGCGCCGTCTCCTCGCCGCAGATATAAGCGCCGGCACCGTGATGGACGTAGATGTCGAACGGGTAACCGTGGACGTTGTCCTTGCCCACGAGGCGGGCCGCATAAGCCTCGTCCACCGCCTTCTGCAGGGCGTGCTTCTCCGCCACGTACTCGCCGCGGATGTAGATGTAGCAGGCATGGGCGGCCATCGAGAACGAGGCTAGCATGCAGCCCTCGATCAGGAGATGCGGATCGTGCCGCATGATCTCCCGGTCCTTGCAGGTGCCCGGCTCGGATTCGTCGGCGTTGACCACAAGGTAATGCGGCCGCCCATCCGACTTCTTGGGCATGAACGACCATTTCAGGCCCGTCGGGAAGCCGGCACCGCCGCGCCCGCGAAGCCCGGACGCTTTCATCTCGTCGATGATCCAGTCGCGGCCCATTTCCAGCAGGAACTTGGTGCCGTCCCAGGCACCACGCTTCCTGGCCTCGTCGAGACCGGGGGAATGAAGGCCGTACAGATTGGTGAAGATGCGATCCTGATCGGAGAGCATGTCAGTTCCCCTCCGTCTTCGGAGCGCCGGGATTGGGCGCCGTCTTCCTCGGCTTGGCGGCCGTCGGAGGCGGCGTCGCGTCGTCCGGCCCCAGATCCTCGCTGGCACCCGAGGCGAGGGGCTGCGGCGGCGGCTCGTCCCGGGGCAGGTCGGATTGCGTTCCCGCTTCGGCTCCGGCGGCTTCGGCGCGCGCAACCGTCACCCCGGCATCGGCCGTGGGATGACCCGGCTGGGCCTTGGAGTCCGTGGCATCCGCGGCATCAGCCTTATCACCGGCCTTCACCGGCTCTTCGCCTCCGGCCGAACGCTGGGCAGGGCCGTCCGAGGCCGACGAGGCGGCGGCGCGGCCTGCATCGGGTTTAGCGGGTTTGGGATCGGTGGCGGCGCGCTGCTCGGAAGACGCAGCTTCGGATTTGCCCTCGGACGTGGTGTCGTCGGCCGCATGCTCCTCGAAACGCTTGCGCCAGGCGCCCACTCGGGAGCCGTCGAACAAGGTCGCGTCGGTGAGGGTGTCGGCGCCGCCCTTCGGCTCGGACGAGGTGCGCCCCACCTGCGAGCCGACCTTCACCGGGCGGCCGGCCGCCAGATCGTCCATCAGCGTGCCGAGGAGATCCGGCGTCAGGTCCTCGTAGTAATCCTGGTTGATCTGCGCCATAGGCGCATTGCAGCAGGCGCCGAGGCACTCGACTTCGAGCCAGGAGAAGTTGCCGTCGGCGCTCACATGGCCGGGCGCACCGAGACGCTCGTGAAGGTAGTCCTTCAACTCGCGCGCGCCGCAGGAATCGCACGGCACCGTGCCGCAGAGCTGGATCCAGAACCGGCCCACCGGCTCGAGGGCGAACATCGTGTAGAAGGTCGCCACTTCGAGCACGCGGATATGCGGCATACCGAGTTCGGCGGCCACAGCCTCGATCGCCTTCTGCGGCAGCCAGCCGCCATTCTGCTCCTGCGCCTTCCACAGCAACGGAATCACGGCCGAGGCCTGACGCCCTTCCGGGTATTTCTCGATTTGACCCTTCGCCCAGTCGGCGTTCTCGGAAGAGAACGCGAAGGACGCGGGCTGCTCGGCGGCGGGGGCGAGTCTGCGGTTCGCCATAGCTTATTCGGCGTCCTTTATGTCAGCAGGCAGCGGCGTACCGGTCTCGGCAGCACCGCACTCCCAGAACTTACCGTCCGGAATCGGCCGACCACGATCCCTCTCGATCATGGGCATGTTGAAGCAATCACAATGCGAGTCTGAATGCCGCACGAGATCGGTGAAACCCGGCGTACCGGGCTCGCCGATGCGGCGCTCAACAGTCCCGCGGCCGGTCTCCTTGAAGGCATCAGGCAGGCTGCGAAGCGTTTCGTACTGGGCGCAGGAAACGTCGGCCCAAGCCGGCAAGTTGCCGGCAAGCATCGACGCTACCGTGACCGAGAGAGCTGTTCTCACCGGTCCACCTCGCCGAACACGATGTCGAGCGTGCCGAGCACGCAGGACACGTCGGCCAGCATGTGGCCGCGGCACATCCAGTCCATGGCCTGGAGATGGGCGAAACCCGGAGCGCGTATCTTGCAACGGTAGGGCTTGTTGGTGCCGTCGGCGACGAGATAGACGCCGAACTCGCCCTTGGGGGCTTCGACCGCTGCGTAGACCTCGCCGGCCGGGACGTGGAAGCCTTCGGTGTAGAGTTTGAAGTGGTGGATGAGCGCTTCCATCGAGCGCTTCATCTCGCGGCGCGGCGGCGGGGCGAATTTGCCGTCGGTGGCCGCGATCGGCCCCTGTCCGGCAGGCTCGCGCAGCTTCACGCAGCATTGCCGCATGATCTTGGCCGATTCGCGCATCTCTTCCATGCGGATGACCTGGCGATCGTAGGTGTCGCCGTTCCTGCCCACGGGCACGTCGAACTCCATCTCCTCGTAGCACTCGTAGGGCTGCGACTTGCGCAGATCCCACGGGATGCCGGAGCCGCGCACCATCACCCCGGAGAAGCCCCAGGCCATGGCCTCGTCCACGGTGACGATGCCGATGTCGACGTTGCGCTGTTTGAAGATGCGGTTGCCCATGACAAGATTGTCGAGGTCGTCCACCACCTGCAGGAACGGGTCGATGAAGGCCTCGATGTCGTCGATCAGCGCCGGCGGCAGGTCCTGGTGCACGCCGCCGGGCCGGAAGTAGTTGGCGTGGAGACGCGCACCCGACGCGCGCTCGTAGAAGATCATCAGCTTCTCACGCTCCTCGAAGCCCCAGAGCGGCGGCGTCAACG
This sequence comes from Methylobacterium bullatum, assembly GCF_014845095.1. Taxonomy (GTDB): domain Bacteria; phylum Pseudomonadota; class Alphaproteobacteria; order Rhizobiales; family Beijerinckiaceae; genus Methylobacterium; species Methylobacterium bullatum. The sequence goes on from NZ_NKUG01000074.1 coordinate 24,778, forward strand.
CGCCCACATCCATGGCCTGCGTAGTCACGTTGAGGAGGTGTGAGAGGATGCGGCCGATCTCGCAGAACAGCACGCGGATGAGCTGGGCCCGGCGCGGCACCTGCAACCCCAGCAGCTTCTCGATGCCGAGGCAGAAGGCATGCTCCTGGTTCATCGGCGACACGTAGTCGAGCCGGTCGAAATACGGCGTGGCCTGCAGGTAGGTCTTGTGCTCGATCAGCTTCTCGGTGCCGCGATGGAGCAGGCCGATATGCGGATCGACCCGCTCGACGATTTCGCCGTCTAGTTCCAGCACGAGGCGCAGCACGCCGTGCGCCGCCGGGTGCTGGGGCCCGAAATTGATCGCGAAGTTGCGGATGTTGTGCTCGGTCATGGCCTCGCTCCGCTGTTCAAGCCGACTTCTTCTCATCGCCCGGGAGCACGTATTCGGTGCCCTCCCAGGGCGAGAGGAAGTCGAAGTTCCGGAATTCCTGCGCCAGCTTCACCGGCTCGTAGACCACGCGGGCCTCGTCCTGGTCGTAGCGGACCTCGACGAAGCCGGTGAGGGGGAAGTCCTTGCGCAGGGGATGCCCTTCGAACCCGTAATCCGTCAGCAGGCGGCGCAGATCGGGATGTCCGGAGAAGAGGACTCCGTAGAGGTCGTAGGTCTCGCGCTCGAACCAGTTGGCGGCCGGGAACACGTCGATGACGGAGGGGACCGGGGTCTGGTCGTCGGTCTGTACCTTCACTCGGATGCGGGCGTTATGGCGCAGGGAGAGCAGATGATAGACGACGTCGAAGCGCTTTTCGCGGTTCGGGTAATCCGCGCCGCAGATGTCGATGAAGCAGCGGAAGGCGCAAGCGGGGTCGTCGCGCAGATAGGTCAGCGCATAGACGATGTCGCTCGCCTGCACATTCAGCGTGAGTTCGCCGAAGGCGATGGTCCGCGAGACGATGGCCGGACCCAGCGCCGACCCGACATGGTCGCTGAGCGCCTGGAGGGAGCCGTCGGCCGGGGCCGCGGTATGGGCGAGGATCGAAATTCCGTTGCTCATGCCGGTCCCTCAGCGCTCGATCGTGCCGGTGCGGCGGATCTTCTTCTGCAGGAGGAGCACGCCGTAGAGCAGCGCCTCCGCCGTGGGCGGGCAGCCGGGCACGTAGATGTCCACGGGCACCACCCGGTCGCAGCCGCGCACCACCGAATAGGAATAGTGGTAATAGCCGCCGCCATTGGCGCAGGAGCCCATCGAGATGACGTAGCGCGGCTCCGGCATCTGATCGTAGACCTTGCGCAGGGCGGGGGCCATCTTGTTGGTCAGAGTCCCCGCGACGATCATCACGTCGGATTGGCGCGGCGAGCCACGCGGCGCGAAGCCGAAGCGCTCGCAATCATAGCGCGGCATCGACATCTGCATCATCTCGACCGCGCAACAGGCGAGGCCGAATGTCATCCACATCAGCGACCCGGTGCGGGCCCAATTGATGAGGTCGTCGGTCGAAGTGATGAGGAAGCCGCGGTCGGCGAGTTCGCTGTTGATCGACAGGAAGGTCGGATCGTCGGCGCCGATGGGCCGGCCGGTATTCGGATCGATGATCCCCTTCGGCGCGGGTGCGACGGCGGGGATCCGGGTCATGTCGGGACTGAAGGCCATCGGTTTCTCGGGATCCGGCTTCGGGCAATGCGATTGTCAGGTCGACGGGACGTCTAGTCCCATTCGAGGGCGCCCTTGCGCCACTCGTAGACGAACCCGACCGTGAGCACGCCGAGGAAGGCCATCATCGACCACATACCGAACCAGCCGAGCTCGCCGAAGGTGATCGCCCAGGGGAACAAGAACGCGACTTCAAGGTCGAAGATGATGAATAGGATAGCGACGAGGTAGAACCGCACGTCGAACTTCATGCGGGCGTCGTCGAAAGCATTGAAGCCGCACTCGTAAGCAGAGAGCTTCTCCGGGTCGGGGCTGTTATGAGCGACGAGGAACGGTGCGACGAGCAGCGCCACGGCGATGAACAAGGACACGCCGATGAAAACGATGAGGGGCAGGTAATCCGCCAGCAGGCTTGTCATGCGACACCTCTCGTGTTCGTGGCGGGCGAAGCGCCTCGCGAGCGCCGGTGTGGTATGGAATTGCTCCAATGCCAGACTGCGCAGGCGCGAGGCTTAGACGACCCCCTTGAGCGAAACAAGGGCGTCGTGCGTCGCACAAATCCGGCCATGCTCAGGAAGTATGGGGCGGATCGTATCCGGCAACACGACCGATCCGCGCAGGTCCCTTAAGCAGCAATCCCGCGGTCGTCGCCGGTGTCCGGTCTGGCCGGTTTCCTGCATGGCCCCGCCCCTGCTCGATGACCCCGTCGGGGGAGATGGAACCGAGGATTTCGGGGACATCCGGGCGGAGGAGATAGCGAGGAACGGCACTCGTGGGGCACACGGAACCAGAACCTTGGCCGTGAGTTCCGTTCATGTCCCACTCAGGCCGGATGGCGTTAGGTCGTCGCAATATTCGACCTTACAGGAGACGTTTCGTGCGCATTGCCCAGATTGCTCCGCTCTCGGAGGCCGTGCCTCCGAAGTTCTACGGCGGCACCGAGCGCGTCGTATCGTGGATCACGGAGGAACTCGTCCGGCAGGGACATGACGTGACCCTGTTCGCCAGCGGCGATTCCGAGACGTCCGCCAAGCTCGCCGCCTGCACGCCCGAGGGTCTTCGCCTTCTCGGTTACCGCGATCACACCGCGAGCCATCTGGCGATGCTGCACGCCGTCCACAAACGGGCGCACGAGTTCGACGTGCTGCACTTCCACATCGATCTGCTGCAGTATCCGATGTTCGAAGACCTCTACCACAAGTGCGTCACGACCATGCACGGTCGCCTCGACGTTCCGGATTTCATGCCGGTCTACCGCACCTTCACGGGCATGCCCCTGGTGTCGATCTCCGACAACCAGCGCGAGCCCATGCCGTCGAACTCGAACTGGCAGGCGACGATCCATCACGGCCTGCCGTCCGAGAACTGCCCGTATTATCCGGAAGCCAAGGGCGGCTACCTCGCCTTCCTCGGCCGCATCTCCCCCGAGAAGCGCCCCGACCGGGCGATTCAGATGGCGATCCAGTCCGGCGTGAAGCTGAAGATCGCCGCCAAGGTGGACAAGGCCGATCAGGATTATTGGGACGAGGTCATCGAGCCGATGATCCACCACCCGCTCGTCGAGTTCATCGGCGAGATCAACGAAGAGCAGAAGAAGGACTTCCTCGGCAACGCCCTGGCCCTGGCTTTCCCGATCGACTGGCCGGAGCCCTTCGGCCTCGTCATGATCGAGGCGATGTCGGCCGGCACGCCGGTGATCGCATTCCGCAACGGCTCCGTGCCGGAGGTCATCGCCGACGGCGTCAGTGGCGTCCTGTGCGACACGATGGACGATGCCATCGCGGCCGTACACAAGGTCAAGACCATGAGCCGCGCCGGCGTGCGCCGCCACTTCGAGACGCAGTTCACCGCCGAGTGCATGGTGAAGAAGTATGTGGCGGTCTACGAGCAGCTGATCGAGAACGAGAAGACCATCATCAAGATGCCACGCGCCGGGGCGTTCACCCCGCATTACGGCGATCTGAACGGCTCGGCCCGCCCGTCGCTGTCCGCGGCTGCCATGCCGGCCTGAAAATCCTTGCAGAAAGGCTGATGCCATACGGCACCAGCCTTGCTAACCTCTTCCCGAGTCGACGGCCCTCATTCGTGAGATCCACCGATACCGGTTATCGAAGGCCGCTGGATCGCCCTTTCGCGACCGGCGGCCTTTTGATTCGCGATAGACGATCCAGCGCTTCGGGCCAGAGAGCGAACGTCGCTTCATCGAGCCCGTCGACGCGCCCGAGACGATCTGCGACATCGGGCCGGAGAGGCCCGGCTTCGATACCGCGGGTCCGACAGTCCACTTCCCGGAGACGTTCAGGCATGGCGGCGAACACTTCCACGGCGACGACACAGGACGGTCACAGCAGCACGAACGGGCTGGGGCAGGGTTTCCAGGATGCCGACGAGGTGCTGCCGCAATACCATATCGAGGCACAGACCTCGCTGGTGGAGCGCCCCTTACGCTCCCTGAAATACGGCGAGGCCTTCGCCGTCCTCGACAGCTACGGCGATATCGGCGTGCTGCCCGGGCCCGAGGGCCTGTATTTCCAGGATACGCGCTACCTGTCGCGCCTCGGCTTCACCATCGAGGACCAGCGCCCGCTGCTGCTCTCCTCGGTGATGCAGGACGACAACGGCGCGCTGAGCGTCGACATGACGACGCCGGACATCCGCATCGATGCCCATGACGAGACCACGATCCCCCGCGAGCTGATCGCCATCGAGCGCACCAAGTTCCTGTTCAAGGGTGCCTGCTACGACCGGATCGGCCTGCGCAACTACGATTCGCGCCATTGGAAGCTCAAGATCGGCGTGACCTTCGACGCCGATTACCGCGACCTGTTCGAGGTGCGCGGCATGGACCGGCCGGTCCGCGGCAAGCGCAGCGTGCAGGTGGCGAACGAATCGGAAGTCCAGTTTCGCTATGTCGGTCTCGACGAGGTGGTGCGCACCACGAGCCTCCACTTCGGTCCGAAGCCGCACCGTATCGAGCCGGGCCGCGCCGAGTTCGAGGTCTCGCTGCCCCCGGGCGGCCGGACGTCCCTGTTCATCCGCGTCGTCTTCGAATCGCACCGCGCCTTCACCAGCGCTCCGGCCGCGGAGAAGGTCGGCGAGGACGCCGCCGCCGGCCTGTCACACGCGGCGGGAAGCAGCGCCGGCGCACGCCATCCCAAGGGCCTCGGCGAGGGCGTGATCTTCGCCCGCGCCTATCGCGACGCGCGCCGGGACCTGCGCCAGCTCACCGCCGGGATCACCACGATCATCTCGTCGAACGACCAGTTCAACGAAGCGGCCTGCCGCGCCACCGCCGATCTCTACATGCTGGCGAGCCGCACGCCCGAGGGCATCTACCCCTTCGCCGGCATCCCCTGGTACTCCACCGTGTTCGGCCGCGACGGCATCATCACCGCGATGATGGCGCTCTGGATCGACCCGAACTTCGCCAAGGGCGTCCTACGCTACCTCGCCTCGACACAGGCCAAGGCCGTGGACCCCGCCGCCGATGCCCAGCCGGGCAAGGTCCTGCACGAGACCCGGCGCGGGGAGATGGCGATGCTCGGCGAGGTGCCGTTCCGCCACTATTACGGCACCATCGACGGAACGCCGCTCTTCGTCATGCTGGCCTACGAGTATTACGCGGTCACCGGCGACATCGAGACGATCAAGCGCATCTGGCCCGCCCTCGAACTCGCCCTCACGTGGATGAACGAGTACGGCGACCGGGACGGCGACGGCTTCGTCGAATATGCCCGCGACACCGACAAGGGCCTGGAGAACCAGGGCTGGAAGGACAGCCACGATTCGATCTTCCATACCGATGGACAGCTCGCCAAGGGGCCGATCGCCCTGTGCGAAGTCCAGGGCTACGTCTATGCCGCCAAGAACGGCATGGCCAAGCTCGCCACACTGCTCGGGCACGACGACCTCGCCACCCGCCTCGGAAAGGAGGCACTGGCCCTTCGCGAAAACTTCGACAAGGCCTTCTGGTGCGAGGAGATCGGCACCTACGCGCTGGCCCTGGACGGGGCGAAGAAGCAATGCGCCGTGCGCTCGTCCAATGCCGGCCACGCCCTCTTCACCGGCATCGCCCTGCCGGAGCGCGCCGCGAGCGTCGCCACCAACCTGCTGTCGAAGGACGGATTCAACGGCTGGGGCGTCCGCACGATCGCGCGCGGCGAGGCCCGCTACAACCCGATGTCGTATCACAACGGCTCGATCTGGCCGCACGACAACGCCCTGGTGGCCATGGGCCTCGCGCGCTACGACCTAAAGCCGGAGGCCTCGCGTATCTTCCAGGGCATGTTCGACACCGCCCTCTACCAGGACCAGAAGCGCCTGCCGGAGCTGTTCTGCGGCTTCATGCGCCGCAACCAGCGCGGCCCCGTCTCTTACCCTGTGGCCTGCTCGCCCCAGGCCTGGGCGGCGGCGGCTCCGTTCGCCTTCCTCTCGGCCTGCATCGGTTTGGAGATCCAGCACGACCGCAACCGCATCCGCCTGCGCAACCCCACCCTCCCGGACTTCCTCGAAGGCGTTTCGATCTTCAACCTGAAGCTCGGCGACTCACGGATCGACCTGCGGGTGCAGCGCTACGGCAGCGACGTCACGGTGAACGTGCTGAGGCGGGTGGGCGACGCGCAGGTGTCCGTGGTGAAGTAAATCCTGGGAATTGGGGGCGGCTCCCAGGCTGCCCCCTCCCCTCGCGGCAAGCACGAAGCTGCCCCGAATCACACGACATTCGAGACCGGCTGTAAGGCGATAAAAAAAAGCCGCCTCCCCGAGGAAGCGGCTTTCAGAACGTCCATGTCCCGTGGTGGGACGAAAGCGACCTCAGCGCGGCGCCAGGATCATGATCATTTGGCGGCCTTCGAGCATCGGCTCACTTTCCACCTTGGCGATTTCCTGGGTCTCGTTCTTCACCCGTTCGAGCAGGCGCAGGCCGATATCCTGGTGCGCCATCTCACGGCCACGGAAGCGCAGGGTGACCTTCACCTTGTCGCCCTCCTCGAAGAAGCGGATGACCGCCTTCATCTTGGTGTCGTAATCGTGCTTGTCGATACCGGGGCGGAGCTTGATCTCCTTGACCTCGACCGTCTTCTGCTTCTTGCGGGCCTCGTTCTGCTTCTTCTGTTCGTTGAAGCGGAAGCGGCCGTAATCGAGAAGCTTACAGACGGGAGGGACGGAGTTCGGCGCGATCTCCACGAGATCGAGGCCCGCCTCTTCGGCAAGGGCGAGCGCATCGAAGAAGGCGACGACACCGCGGTTCTGCCCGGTATCATCGATGAGCTGCACCTCGCGGACGCCACGGATGTCCCGATTGGCGCGCGGCCCGTCCTTCTGCGGGGCCGGCATGGCTCTCATTGGTCTACGAATGGCTTCAATCTCCTAGTGAACGACGAAACGGCAGCCTGCGGACATCGCCCGGAGGGCTAGACCTGCCACCAATCGCTCCGGCAATCCGGTTGCGGACACCATGTCCGAACTGCGTCCCGTGTCAACAGGCAGGAGCGGGTTTGGTTCACGAACCGGCCCATACAGTGTCAGCGCGGGCGTCGGGCGAGAAGTTCCGCATAGATGTCGAGGGTGGCGCCCACCATGCCATCGAGGGAGAAATGCGCCTCCACATGGGCGCGCCCCCGGCGGGTCATGGCGTCCCGTGCGCTGGCCCCGAGGGTGAGCGCTTCGAGCAGGGCCTCGGCCAGAGCCGGCGCGTCGCCGGGCGGCACCCGCCAGCCGGTGCGCTGGGCCGCCGGCACTTCCGGCGGGGCGAGCACCGTTTCCGGCACCGCGCCGAGATCCGAGACCACCACCGGGGTCCCGAGGGCCTGGGCTTCCACCGCCGAGCGCCCGAAGGCCTCGGGCTCCACGGACGGGACGGCGACCACCGAAGCCGCCCGGAAGGCGGCCGGCATGTCGGTGCAATGGCCGACCCGCAGGACGATGTCGCGGAGACCGCGTGCCTCGATCAATGTGTCGAGTTCCCGCTCGTAAGCGGAGCGGCCCTGCGGGTCGCCTGCCAGCACGAAGACGACATCGGTGATGCCCCGGTCGCGCAGGAAAGCGGCGGCCTCGATCAGCACGCGCTGACCCTTCCAGGCGGTGAGCCGGGCCGCGAGCAGGACGACGCGCTGGTGCGGCGCCACCCCCCAGGATCGGCGCAGGGCCTCGACGCGGGCGGGCGCCACGGCGCCGGGCGAGAACTGGGCGAGATCGGTGCCGCGATGGACGACCCGGACACGGTCGCCGGCCTGATCGGGGTGAAGCATCCGAATGAGGTCGGCGGTGTAGTGAGAATTGGCGATGACCACGTCGCCGCGCGCCATCACCGAATTGTAGAGCACCTTCACGCCGGTCCGGCCGGAATAACTGCCGTGATAGGTGGTCACATAAGGAATCTTCAGCCGCCGGGCGGCGCCGAGGGCCACCCAGGCGGGAGCGCGCGAGCGGGCATGGACGATCTGGACCCCCTCGCGCCGGCAAAGGCGCGCGAGGCGCCCGACATTCAGCGCCATGGCAAGGGGATTCTTGGAGGCGGCGGGGAATGGAAGCCAGGTTCCGCCCTTGGCCTGCATCTCGCCGACCAGGCGTCCGCCTTCCGTCGCCACGAGGGCCCGCGCGCCCGCGGAGGCGAGGGCTGCGGCCACATCCACCGTGGTACGCTCGGCCCCACCGGCGTCGAGGGCCGGAATGATCTGCAGCACCGTGGCGCCCGCCAGAGGTTGCGCCTCGCTGGGGAATCCGGCCCCGAATCTTTCCTCGCCGCTCATCGGGCCCATCCTTCCGGAGACGGCCGGATCGACGGAAGATGGTCTTCGAAGGGGCGACGGGACTCGTCTCGTGTCTCGATCATGGTCTCCAGCATCGGGGGCACGCTTTACGGCTCGGTAAACGAAATGCGACTGCATCACAGTCAAATGTCGGTTTTACCGGATAAAAGGGACTACGCATGGACTCAGCGCTCAGCCAGGCCCCGACCTTCATCACCATGGGCAAGGGAGACGCCGCGCGGCGCATCGCGGTACGCAGCCGCGCGGGAGACGGACCCGCTCTGGTCTGGCTCGGGGGCTTCCGCTCCGATATGGGCGCCACCAAGGCGATGGTCCTCGACGCTTATGCGCGGGACCATGGCCGCGCGCTCGTCAGGTTCGACTATACCGGGCACGGCGAATCGGAGGGAGAGTTCGCCGAATCGACGATCTCGACCTGGCTCGAAGACGCCATGGCGGTCCTCGACGCCACCGTGACGGGGCCGGCCATCCTCGTCGGCTCGTCGATGGGAGGCTGGATCGCCTGCCTCGCGGCGCGCGCGCGGGCGCTCCGGGGCGATGCCCCGCTGGCCGGCATGGTGCTCATCGCTCCCGCCCTCGACTTCACCGAGACCCTGATGTGGGAGCGTTTTTCACCCGATATCCGCGCGACGATGGAGCGGGAGGGCGTGTGGATGCGGCCCACCGACTACGGGCCGGAGCCGGTGCCCACCACCATGGCGCTGATCGAGGACGGGCGCCGGCATCTTCTCCTCGGCGGTCCGATCGATCCGGGTTGCCCAGTGCATATCCTGCAGGGCATGCGCGATCCGGACGTGCCCTACACCCATGCCCTCGCGACGGTGGAACGGCTGCCGGCTTCCGGCACCGTCCTCACCCTCATCGCCGATGGCGACCACCGCCTGTCACGGCCGCAGGATCTCGCACGGCTGCTGGCGGCGGTGGCGGAGATCGGCTGAGCCGCGAGGCGGGTCGTTTTTCAGTGCAGGCTCACGGCGTGCAGATCGTTCGCCACCGCGTTGGCGACGATCACGTCCCGCGAATCGGCCAGCAAGATCGGGCTGCCGCTGGCCGAGAGCAGGGCGAACAGGTCCATGCCCGGGGTCAGGTCAGGCGCCTGCGGAAACAGCCGCTTCACCTCGTCGGAGCGGATCGGCCGGACATAGGCGATGTGCCCTTCGCCGAGAGCCGCGAGATCGGCAGCGTTGAACTCGGCGGGGTCTAGATCGGCCGGGGTGATCGGATTCGGGTTGAAATCGGTCATGATGCCCTCCTTTCGAGGCAGAGCTTGGTCCGGTGCGGTTCCGTTCGCTGGCCGTCACCGGGTGGGTAGGTCGCGCTCCTAGACGTCGTCGCGGGATGCGATGGCGATCTTCCGGACGATCCGTTCCGGCTCCGGGCGGGTGAGGTCGATGGAGAGAAGTCCGTTCGACAGGTCGGCGCCCACCACCTCCATGCCGTCGGCGAGAAGGAAGGCGCGCTGGAACTGGCGGGCAGCGATGCCGCGATGCAGGAACTGGCGCGATTTGTCGTCGACCTGACGGCCCCGCACCACGAGCTGGTTTTCCTCCAGCATCACGTCGAGTTGGTCCCGCGTGAAGCCGGCCACCGCGAGGGTGATGCGAAGTCGCTCGGGTTCGTCGCTGGAGCGCTGAACGCGCTCGATGTTGTAGGGCGGGTACCCGTCATTGGCCGCCTTCGACACCCGGTCGAGGGCCTGCTCGATCTCGTCGAAGCCGAGAAGAAACGGATGTCCGAACGGAGAAGGCCGTGTCGTCACGTGATCTTGTCCTTCGCGAAGCCCAAGGGTCGATAGAATGAGGCACTTCGAACTGTCGGAGCCCGCCTGCTGCAGCACTCCTCCCGGCGGTCGCCTGCCGGTCATCGCGATATGGAGATGTGGAAAAGCGGCATCAAGGGTTCGGCTCACCGCCGGCTCCTCGCACCGTCCGCCCCCCCCAACGGGAGAGGTCTGCCCGGAACACCATCGCATCCGGTGGAGAGGATGATTGCGGTTCGGGAGTAAGCGCGAGAGGTCGGGACGATCAGGCAACTTATTTGGGACGTTTAGGAAACCAACGATGCCCGCGTGGAGCGTCGCATTAACAGTTTGGAACTGCTCTGATTTTCAGCCCAAAGCTTGATCTTGCCGGATCAATTCGGATACTCCGCGCCACGTCGAACGATGCGGCGGTGCGCAAGCCGGGCGCCACGGGTCAGGCTGGAGCGACACCGGAACGCGAGCGTCGCGCTCATTGCCCGAGGAACCGCCGAAGACGAGCCCTGCCAGGGGTCTCGGCGCTTCCCGTTTGCCATGGCGTTTCGACGCAGGCGACCAGGGACTGCCGCAACCGAGGAGAACCGGACCGTTATGAAAGAGGCGCACTGCGTGATCGACTTCCCAACTCTTTCTCCCGTCCGGGCCGTCGGCGCCGCCCTGGTGGCCACCGCCCTCACGCTGGGATGGGCTGGCTCCGCCGTCGCCCAGGATGCGAAGCCTCCCGCCCTGAAGCTCGAACTCAACCGGCTCGAGCCGGCGGGCGAGGCCTGCCGCACCTATCTCCTCGTGGACAATAGCCGCGGCACCGCGCTGAAATCCCTCAAGCTCGATCTCTTCGCCTTCGATACGGAAGGCGTCGCGCAGAAGCGCCTAGCCGTCGAACTCGGCCCCATCCAGGACCGCAAGACGATGGTTCGGCTGTTCGACTTCCCATCCCTCGCCTGCCCGAAGATCGGCCGCATCCTCCTCAACGACGTCCTCGCCTGCGAAGGCGGCGAGGCCAGCCGCGAGAGCTGCCTCGACCGGATCGAAACCGAGAGCAAGACGAGCGCGACGTTCACGCGCTGACCCCGCGGGCGGGCCGACGGCCCGTCCGAACGCCGATCCGGTCGCCCCTCGGCGATCGCCACCCAACGAAACCCGAGGAGCCCGCCATGGATCCGACTTCCGCGCCGGCCGCTGCCGCCCACGACTTCTCCTTCATCGGCCTGTTTCTCCAGGCGGACCCGATCGTCAAAAGCGTCATGATCCTGCTGGTGGTCGCCTCGATCGCCTGTTGGACGGTGGTGTTCGAGAAGCTCGTCCGCTTCGCCGCCGCCAAGCGTCAGGCCAAGGCCTTCGATGCCCTGGTCCGCTCCGGCGGTTCGCTCGAGGCGACGGGATCGGGGATCGATGCGGGCATCGTTCAGGCCGGTCTCGAGGCCTGGCGCGACCAGGATGCCACCGAGACCCGTGCCGAGCGCCGCGACCGTATCGAGCGCGCCATGCGGGCCGCCCTCACATTGCGGGTCAAGCGGCTCCAGAGCGGCCTGCCGCTTCTGGCGACCTCCGGTTCCACCGCCCCCTTCATCGGCCTCTTCGGCACGGTCTGGGGCATCATGAACTCGTTTTCGTCCATCGCCCAGAGCCAGGACACGTCGCTCGCAGTGGTGGCCCCCGGCATCGCCGAGGCCCTCTTCGCCACGGCCATCGGCCTCATCGTCGCGATCCCGGCGGTGATGGCCTACAACAAGCTGACCAACGATCTCGGCCGGGTGCAATCCGCCTTCGTCGCGAGCATCGGCACCCTCGGCAACCGCCTCGCGCGGGACCGCAAGAGCGTGCCGCACGCCGCCGCCGCCGAGTAGCACGGCTCTCTCGACGCTCTGAACATTCCATGGCCGGCGCGGATGCGGCGGCCCGGTGACGACATGCGGCGGGCCATCGAGCCGGCCGCCGATGCCCCGGAGGGCGAACGATGGGTATGGGTTCGGTCCGCGCCAGCGGCGGCGACGACGAGGACGACCTCGACTCGGCGCCGATGTCTGAGATCAACGTCACTCCGATGGTGGACGTGATGCTGGTGCTGCTGATCATCTTCATGGTCGCGGCGCCGCTGATGACGACGGGCGTGCCCGTGCAACTGCCGAAGACCACGGCCGCCAAGGTCGCTCAGGCGAAGAAGCCGCTTGAAATCTCCATCGACAAGGAAGGCAAGCCGTTCCTGGCCAAGGACGAGCTGACGCCCGAGACGATCATGCCGCGCCTGAAGGCGCTGGCGGCGGAAGACCCGACCCAGGTCATGCTGGTGCGCGGCGACAAGGAGGTGCCCTACGGCAAGATCATGGAAGTGATGGGCCTCGTCGGCCAGGCCGGCTTCACCAAGGTGTCGCTCATCGCGCAATCCCCGGGCGGAGCGCTTCCGGCTGCCCCCGCGGCGAGTGGAGCACCGCGGTAGACCCAATGAGCGCCCTCGTCTCGACACGTGAACCCGGACCAAAAGGTCCCACGGGACTCGCTGCCGCCTTCCTCGTGGCCTTCGTCCTGCACCTGGCGGTGCTGGCCGGCATGATGCTGTTCGGTCAGCCGCCCAAGGCGCCCCCCGGCGAGAACACGATCACCATCGATCTGGCGCCGCAATCGACGGAGGCCGAAGCCCCGTCGGCTCCCGCCATGACGGAGGCAGTGCCTCCCCCTGCGGAGGAGACCCCGGTCGAGACGCCGGACGTGGTGGAAGAGGTGCAACCGCCCGACATGGCGGAGGTGACGCCGCCCGAGACCGCCGAGATCCCCCCCGACGAGACCCAGCCCGTGGTCACGCCCGACACGATCACGGAGGTGCCGCCGGAAGAGCAGGTGGTGACCTCCACCGCCGAGGTGGCCGAGCCCCTCGTTCCCCCGCCGCCGGTCGTGGCCAAGCCGCCCGAGCCGGTGAAGCCACCCAAGCCCGTCGAGATCGTCAAACCGAAGCCGAAGCCCGATCCCAAGATCGAGGCGAAGCGCCGGGAGGAACTGGAGGCCAAGCGCGAGGCCATCCGCGAGGCGAAGCTGAAGGCGGCCAAGGAAGCCAAGCTCAGAGCCGCACGCGAGACCATGAGGCGCGCCGCTCAGGAGGGCGGGCCCGCCAGTTCGGCCTCCTCCGCCCGGCAGGCGAGCACGGGCTCGTCCGCCTCCGGCAACGATCCGAGTGCCCTGCGCCAATGGCAGGGAGCCCTGGCCTCGGCCATCAACGGCCGCATGAACCGCAACGCGGCGGCGGGGACGGCGGGGGGCACCGCCGTGGTGCGCTTCACCGTCTCACGCTCGGGTCAGGTCCTCAGTGCCGGGCTCGCCAGCAGCAGCGGCATCAGCGTCATTGACGGCGCGGCGCTGGCCGCCGTGCGCGGTTCGCTGCCGGCGGCTCCTCCCGGCGTCTCCGTGAGCAGCCTCGCCGTCACCGTTCCCATGCGCTTCCGGCCCGGCGGCTGAGCCGGTCGGGGTCGTGGCGGTTTGGTTCACCAGCGATACGCATTTCGGCGACAGGCGTGCGCTGAACATCGACCGGCGTCCCTATCCGGACCTCGCGGCCCACGATGCCGGTCTCATCGCCAACTGGAACGAGAGGGTCGCGCCGGAGGACACCATCTGGCATCTCGGCGACGTGGCGGTCGGCCCCTCCGACGCGCGCATCGCCGAGATCGTCGGCGTCCTCAACGGCGTGAAGCACCTGATCGTTGGTAACAATGACGGTCCGGGCACTCTCGCCCTGCGGGACTGGGCCTCGGTAGATCATTATGCCGAGATCGACGTGGAAGGGCGGCGGCTCGTCCTCTGCCATTACGCGTTCCGGACCTGGAACGGCATCGGCCGCGGCGCCCTCAATCTCCACGGCCATTCCCACGGCAAGCTCACGCCGGCCCCACGGCAATACGATGTCGGGGTCGACGTCCATGCCTGTGTACCGGTGCGCCTCGACCAGATTCTGGCCTCTCGCAGGCGCAAGAAACCTGCGGAACCTTCGCCGTGAGTTCGCCGTTTGAACGGCAGACTCGACGATGACGACCGATCACTGGCCTTGAACTTGATCAGGGACCGACCGGACCATGTCGCCGGGGTCGAAAGACGGACAGCCCACCTTCAACGAGACGCACAATCGGATTTTCCCATGCGCTTCGCTCCTGCAACGCCCATCGCCGCTTTTGGCCTCGTGCTGTGCATGATCGCCCCCACCCTCGCGGCTCCCTCCTGCCTCAAGGGTGAACTGAAGATCCAGGAGGCCGCGGCGCTGCGATACCAGGCTCGTGAGGAAGCACGTCTCGGCAACCGTGACCGGGTCTGCGACACACTCGACGAAGTCGGCGATCGGTACGAGGACGCGAAGGAAGCCTTCGAGAATTGCGGCGCCGGCATTGTCGCCATCGATCTTCGCAGCGAAACGCGGGCTTTGCGGGCCGCCAAATCGGTAAATCGTTGCGACTGAACGGTGAGGCAGGACGCGGATACTGCGTTCCCGCCTCATCCGACTGATAATTCGAACTCAAATCGGCATCCGCTCTACTGCGAATTGCCTCTGCATCCGCCTGTCCGGTGCGGCGACGCACAGCCGCCCCGCCATCCCCACGTCACAGCTTCACGTACGACGGAAAGCTTGTCCGTCGGGAGAATTCCGTCATGAACGCGTCCGCCCAGCACAGCGATCTCACCCTGCTCTCGTCCCACGCCGCCCACTCGTCGGCGACCGGCCCGTCTTTCGCGGCGGCCCTGTGCGGGTTCCTCTCGACCACCGTGGCGACCACGATGGTGATGTTCCTCCTCAGCAGCCTGTGATCGTCGCCCCCATCACGGGGCCACGAACCAGAAGCGTCGCTTGGAGAACAGCATGTCCGGGTGGCCGATGGTCTGGTCACTCTGAGGACGGGCGGGGACGAGACTGCAAGGGGGCTCGATGCGCGGCGGAGCCGCCGGGAGTAGCAGCGCCGACGAGACGGGATAGAGGCCGAGCCTGGCCTGGACCTCGGGCTGTCGGACGGCGACGATGGTGACGACCCCGGCGATGAGCCCTCCGGCGAGCGTACCGAGCAGAAAATTCATCATGTCTGTGAAAAGTCGTGCCCGCCCGCAGCGCGGGTCTGCTTCGACGCAGCATGACCGCAAAATCTAACTGATACGTTGCACAATGCCGTCCGGCGTCGTTCCCTTGCTGCAGCGCACGCCATCGTGTCGGTCGATCCAGTCGGACAAGGCGAGGTCATCTATCTCACTCCACGTCCTCCGCCAGCTTATCGGCATGATTGGGGCGAAATCCGTCCGCTACCAGATTTTAACCTTACCCCGTCAACGTCTGCCTCCAGCGGCCCGAATCAGCTCGGCCGCTTCGGGAGAAGGATCGACTATGTCCTACGGAGCCAGTGCCTATGCACGGGTCGCGCAGACCGCGTTGTCGCCTCGGGAGGCGGAGGCAGCCGTCCTTATCAAGGCAGCGGGCCGGCTCCAGACGATCCAGGAAGATTGGCAGAACCAGTCGGGAGCGTTGAACGAGGCCCTGAACTTCAATCAGAAAGTCTGGACGATCATTGCCGGTGCCGCGACGGCTCCCGAGAGCCAGTTGCCGATCGAAATCAAGACGAGCATTGCCGAACTCTCGACCTTCGTCTTCAAGCGGATGATCGACACGATGATCGACCCGAAGGCGGAGAAGCTATCGGCCCTCATCAACATCAATCACCAGATCGCCGCCGGGCTGCGCACCTGACGCACGAGGGTGCCCCTCTGGAAGCGTGCGTACGCCTCGCGACGCATACCGGCACGCTGGATCGGCTGTCGCGATACCATGGCCGCCGGGCAAACCAGTGCCGGTTTCCTCGGCTAACCCGCTGGAGGGGTCTCTCAGCTTCTTGTGAACAACGACGCCGGCCCTACGGGCCAACGACGAAAAGGCCGTAGCCCGAGCTACGACCTTGCTTGCCCACCCTCCCTCGGCTTGTGCTTCCGGCCCCAGTTCCCGTCAGGCCGTTCGATCGAGGGGGTGCTGATCTTCCTTCGCCCGCATCGCCGTCGCCTCCGCATAGGCGCGGGCTCGAAGGATCGTGGCCTCGGGCAACTGAACGACGACATCACCGGAATTCGGGTCCACCACCTGATAAACGAGGCTCTTGGTGTCCTGATCCACCGTTATGCGGCGCTCATCGGCCGTCGGCGCCTCTGTGTCGGGCTTCGGCGCCTGATCGTCGGCGACGGGTGCGTCGTCCAGCCGAACATCGAAGCGCACGGGTGGATCCAACGGCGTGCCGACCGTCGTCGCCGGGCCGGCTTTACGCACCGGAGCCGGGGCATTCACGATCGGAGCGACTGGCGCGACGGTGGGCATCGACATCGGAGAAATACTGAGGATCGTCATTGCACGCCCTTTCGAAGGTGGTCGTGGCATGCAACCAAAAACGACGGCGAGGGTAAACCAGTCTTTAAAACCCGCCGATTACCCACCACTGTCCCCGAAGATGAGAAAGGAATTCTCAAGGGGATAGATAGTTTTTTAAGAATCAGGCCGGCGCGCGGTCAGATTTCCACCGCGTCCGGCCTCGCCGTGCCGACACCCTCGGGATCGAAGGCGACGCTTTTCACCACGGCGTAGACGGCGCGGCCGGGCGCGAGGGCGAGATCGCGCACCGAGGCGCGGGTCAGGCGGGCCGCCAGCAGGGCGCCGTTGCAGTCGATCTCCACCATGGACGCCGCCTCGCCGAGGGCGTGGATCGAGACGACGCGCCCTTCGAGCAGATTGCGCGCGCTCAAACCCAGCGGCGGCTGCGTGGCGAGGAGGACGTCACGCGCCGGCACACGGATGCGCACCGCCGTGCCGGGGCTTCGCGTCAGGCGGGGAACGGAGAGCCGACCGGCACGCCCGCTCAGGCACGTCAGGCCGGTCTCGGGATCGGTCTCGCCCACGACCATGTCGAGGATCGCACCGGCCTCGCTCCCCTGCGCGGCAAGGAGGTCCGCCCGGCGAAGCACCGTATCGGCGGTGCCAACGGCGGCGACACGGCCGGCCTCGAGCACCACGACGGTGCGCGCCAGCCGAGCCACCTCCGAGACCGCATGGCTGACATAGACGATGGGCAGGCCAGCCTCGTCGCGCAGGCGCTCGATATAGGGCAGGATCTCGGCCTTGCGGGCCTCGTCGAGGGCGGCGAGGGGCTCGTCCATGAGCAGGAGCCGGGGCCGGCTGAGCAGGGCCCGGCCGATCGCCACCCTTTGCGCCTCGCCACCCGACAGCCCCGCCGGCCGCCGGTCGAGGAGATGGCCGATGCCGAGGAGATCGATGACGCCGTCGAAGGCGATCCCGTCGCTGCGGCTCCGCGCGAAGGCCCGGCCGTAGCTCAGGTTCCGGCGCACGCTGAGATGCGGCAACAGCCGCGCCTGCTGGAACACCACCCCGATGCGCCGACGATGGGCCGGAACGGCGATCCCCCGCTCCCTGTCGAGAAGCGTCTCGCCCGACACCGCGATGCGGCCCCGATCGGGCCGCGCCAACCCGGCGACGAGGTCGATCACCGTGGTCTTGCCCGAGCCCGAACGGCCGAACAGGGCGGTGAGACCGGGGCCGGCGGTGAAGGCGACGTCGAGGCTGAAGGCCCCCCGCGTGAGCGACACGTCGATGTCGAGGGTAACGGAGTCCTGAGTGGCGGAGTCGCGGGTGGCGGACATGGGCCTCCTCACCCCGCGCCGAGGCGGCGCGCGAGGCGCCGGGCCAGCAGGTCTGAGACGAGGAGGGCCGCCATCGACAGGGCCACCGAGATCAGGGTGAGGCGCAACGCGGCCCCCTCCCCGCCCGGCACCTGAGTCAGGCTGTAGATCGCGGAGGGCAGCGTCTGTGTCTCGCCGGGGATGTTGGAGACGAAGGTGATGGTGGCGCCGAACTCGCCCATCGCCTTGGCGAAAGCGAGCACCGAACCGGCGAGGATGCCGGGCATGGCGAGCGGCAGGGTGACGGTGAGGAAGACCGCGCTCGGCCTTGCTCCGAGGGTGGCGGCGGCCTGTTCGAGGCGCCGGTCCACGGCCTCGATGGACAGGCGCATGGCCCGAACCATCAGCGGAAACCCCATGATCGCGCAGGCCAGAGCCGCTCCGGTCCAGCGGAACGAGAACACGATCCCGACCTCGGCGAGCGCCGCGCCGAAGGTGCCGCGCCGCCCGAACGACAGCAGCAGGAGATAGCCCGTCACCACGGGAGGCAGGATCAGGGGCAAGTGGACCAGGCCGTCCAAGAGCGCGCGGCCGGGGAAACGTCCGCGCGCCAGGAGCATGGCGATGCCGAGACCGGGAAAGAGGCTCGCCAGCGTCGCCACGGAGGCGACCTTCAAGCTCAGACCGATGGCGCTCCATTCGTCGGGGGTGAAATCGAGCACGGGATGCGAATCAGACGCCGGTCTCGGAGGAGCGCATGCCCGAGCTTCGAATGCCGCTAGCCTGGATCATGGAGACGCGCATCCCTCTCGCGGCAATCCGATCCTCGCGAACCGCACCGGCCAATCACAAGCGCGGATAGCACGAATCGCGGCCACCCATGAGGGCATGAACTCAGGGCGCGGGCGGTTCGTCCTCCGGCTTGATCCGGCGTTCGGCGCGATGGAGCCGGCTCAAGAGAACCAGCATCGAACCCGGAATCGGTTCGAAATGCGGCTCGGAATCGAGCAGACCCGAGGCTCCGCTCGCAGGAAGGCGTCTGGCGGTCCTCCTGCCGACGATGGCCACGGGGGCCCGGGTTATGTTTTTCTTCTGGTTCGTACTCAACACCGCACCCTCGAACGCCGCAGGGACGACAGGAGAAGCGCAGAAAAACGCGAAGGTTCGGGTTCGGTTCCGCGACGGTGGCGGGCAATCCCCGCGGATGCTAGAGCCCGCACCATGCTCGAAGGCCTTCATCCCAACCGCCCCACCCATGTGCTGCGCCTCCTCACGGACGAGCGGTCGGCGCGCGCCATGACCGACATCCTCGGCGAGATGTTCGATCCGACGGAGACGGCGGTGGCCGCCTTCGAGGCGGAGGACGGCAAGACCTGGCGGCTGGAGGCCTATTTCGCCGACGCTCCGGACGAGGAGATGGTCCGCGACCTGATCCGCCCCCTGGTGGGCGAACAGGCCGATGCGGCCGTGTTCGAGACCATCGATCAGCAGGATTGGGTCCGCGCCTCCCTGGAAGGATTGAATCCCGTCCGCGCCGGGCGGTTCCTCGTCCACGGCGCGCATGACCGCCACACTGTGCGGCCCAACGATCTGGCTATCGAGATCGAGGCGGCCCTCGCCTTCGGCACAGGCCACCACGGCACGACGCTGGGCTGCCTAAAGGCGCTGGCCGGCATCCTGAAGCAGGGCCGTCCCGCGCATGTTCTCGA
This sequence comes from Methylobacterium bullatum, assembly GCF_014845095.1. Taxonomy (GTDB): domain Bacteria; phylum Pseudomonadota; class Alphaproteobacteria; order Rhizobiales; family Beijerinckiaceae; genus Methylobacterium; species Methylobacterium bullatum. The sequence continues at coordinate 44,285 of NZ_NKUG01000074.1, forward strand.
TGTGGGCACCGGCACCGGCATCCTCGCCTTCGCGGCGGCCAAAGCCCTGCATCAGCCGGTCCATGCCGGCGACCTCGACCCCGAGGCGGTCTCCACCGCCAAGGGCAATGCCCGCTTGAACGGTCTCGGCGGCCTCGTCCGGCTCTATGTCGGACCCGGCGTGCGCCATGCGAGCGCGAACCGGAGCCGGCGCTTCGACGTGGTCTTCGCCAACATCCTCGCTCGGCCCCTGAAGCGCCTCGCGCCGACCCTCACGGCGACGGTGGCGGATCACGGCGTGCTCATCCTCTCGGGGCTGATCGAACGCGACGTGCCCGGCGTCCTCTCCACCTATCGCCATCGCGGCTTCCACCTCGCCCGGCATGGCTTGATCGAGGGCTGGGCGACGCTGGTGCTCAAGCGCGGCGGAGCGGCACCGCGCCCGCTCTGAGGGCGGTTGCCGCCTCGTCCGGCGGCGCGTAACTCTCGATGCCATGAGCCGCGCCCGCTTCCAGACCTTCGACGATCCAAGCCACCGGGAGGGCGCGACGCGCATCGCCGCCCTGAGGGAGGCAATGCGGCGGGCGGGGATCGACGGGTTCGTGGTGCCCCGCGCCGACGAGCATCAATCGGAATACGTGCCCGCGAATGCCGAGCGCCTCGCCTGGCTCACAGGCTTCACCGGCTCGGCCGGCACCGCCGTGATTCTCGCCGATGAGGCGGCCCTGGTGGTGGACGGGCGCTACACGCTCCAGGCTCCGGCACAGGTGGACACCACGATCCTCACCCCGGTTCAGCTCGCAGAGACCAGTGTCGAGGCCTGGATCGGCGAGCACCTGAGGCAGGGCGCCGTGCTCGGCTACGATCCCTGGCTCCACACCGCCGAGGGCGTCGCCAAATTGGAGAAGGCGGCGGCCAAGGCCGGGGCCAGCATCTCACCGGTTGCGGAGAACCCCGTCGATGCGGTCTGGGCCGACAGGCCCGCCGCCCCCGCAGGCGCGGTGGTGGCGCATCCCCTCGAACTCGCCGGAGACTCCGTCGAGGCCAAGCTCCGCCGCATCCGCGAGGCGCTCGGGCGCGGCGGCTGCGACGCCCTGGTGATCTCCGATCCGCATAATCTCGCCTGGGCGTTCAACCTGCGCGGCAGCGACGTGGCGCATACGCCCCTGGCGCTGGGCTATGCCGTCGTCCCCCGGACCGGGCGTGCCGCTCTGTATCTCACCTCGTCGGCCATCGATCCCGCCTTGCGGGAGGCGCTTTCGCCCTCCGCGGACATCGCCGGGCGGGCGGATTTCGACGCCGCCCTCGCCGCTCTCGCTGCCGGAGCGTCCAGGATCAGGCTCGATTCCGCCACCGGCGCGTCGGCCCTGGCGACACTGGTGGAACAGGCCGGGGGCCGGATCGATCCCGGCCCGGATCCGATCACGCTGATGAAGGCGGTGAAGAATGCGGGCGAGATCGCCGGATCGCGCGCGGCCCATCATCGCGACGGGATCGCAGTCACCCGCTTTCTCGCCTGGCTCTCGCGGCAGGCGCCGGGCGGCCGCCTCACCGAGATCGCCGCCGTGGAGGCGCTGGAGGATTTTCGCGGCGAGACCGGCCTGTTGCGGGACATCTCGTTCCCGACCATCTCGGGCAGCGGCCCCAACGGCGCCATCGTGCATTACCGCGTCACCCGCGACACAGACCGGACGATCGGCGAGGGCGAACTCTTCCTCGTCGATTCGGGCGCGCAATATGCGGACGGGACCACCGACATTACCCGCACCGTCGCGATCGGCACGCCGACGGAGGAGATGCGCGACCGCTTCACGCGCGTGCTCAAGGGCCATGTCGCCATCGCGCGGGCCATGTTCCCGAAGGGCACCACCGGCGCGCAGATCGATTCCTTCGCCCGCGCGCCGCTCTGGCAGGCGGGGCTCGATTTCGATCACGGTACCGGCCACGGCGTCGGCGCATTCCTCTCCGTCCATGAAGGCCCGCAGCGCATCGCCAAGACCGGCACCACCGCCCTCTCGCCCGGTATGATCCTTTCCAACGAGCCGGGCTATTACCGGGCCGGCGCCTACGGCATCCGCATCGAGAACCTCGTCCTCGTGGAGGAGCGCGCGATCCCCGGCGGGGACCGGCCGATGCTCGGCTTCGAGACCCTGACGCTCGCCCCCTACGATGCCAGCCTCATCGACCTCTCGCTGCTGGACGAGGCCGAGATCGCCTGGATCGATTCGTATCACGCGCGGGTGCGGCAGGCCCTGAGCGCCGATCTCGACGGGGAGACGCGGGCGTGGCTCGAGGCGGTGACGCAGCCGTTGCGTCGGATGAAGGACGCAGACGCGTGATCCTTCAGGAGAGCCAAGCCAAAGGCCCCTTGAGATGAAGGCCTTTTATGGCCCTCTTGTCGCACTTTACGGAGGCCCCTTCGTCCTCGCTCTCTTGCTGCGCCGATGGAGGCACCTCGGGTTGGCGGCATTCGCGGGCCAGCTCGTCACGTCGTTTGCGGTGAACAGCCTCCACAGCAGCAATGGCGCAGGTGGGCCGTTGGGTTTCGCGATCCTGATGGTCGGAGTCATCGGCCTCTATACGGGTCTGGCGACGCGGGCGATCAGCTTCCGCCTCGCTCCGCCATCTTCCGCGCCTGTCCGATTCGGCGTCCTCGCCGCCTTCGGCTTTAGCCTTTGGCCCCTCATCATCGCGATGTTCGCATTCGTGAAAAGTCGCGGGTAAGTCAGAAACTGGCAGTTTTGGTTTCTCCATTGCGACCTCGCGGTCCCCGTCCACATCGAGAGCATGATGGGGATGGTTGGCAAGGCCTTACGATCGACTGCGGATCGATCCGAGATGGGTGCCGCAGCGGCCGTGTCATGCCGAAGGTGGAGAGGATGCCCACACAGGAACACACGACATGACCGCCCAGACGGACCTCCACGTGGTCGTCATCGGGTCCGGCGCGGTCGGGACGGTGAGCGCCATCGAATGCCTGCGGGCGGGCCACCGGGTCACCGTGGTCGATCCCGGCTCTCCCGGTGGCGAGCAGGCGTCGAGCTATGGCAATGCCGGCTGGCTCTCGTCGCATTCGGTCATCCCGCCGGCGGAGCCCGGCATGTGGAAGCGGGTGCCCTCCTTCCTCCTCGATCCGCTCGGTCCGCTCTCGATCCGCTGGGCCTACCTGCCCAAGGTCATGCCCTGGCTCACGCGGTTTCTGCTCGCCGCCGCCACCACGGCCCGGATCGAGCGCACCGCCCGCGCCATGCGGACACTCCTCCTCGATGCGCCGAAGCTCCACGCGACGCTCGCCGAGGAGGCGGGTGTCCCGCAGCTCGTCGAGCGGCGCGGCGTGCTGCACGTCTATCCCGACCGGGCGGCCTTCGAGCGCGAGGCGCGGTCCTGGGCAATCAGGCGCAAGGTCGGCGTCACGTGGCTCGAACTCTCGGCCGATGAGTTGCGGCAGAGGGAACCCTCCTTGCATCGGCGCTACACGTTCGGCCTCGTGGTCGAGGAGGCCGGCCATTGCCGCGATCCCGGCGGCTACGTCGCCGCCCTGTCCGAACTGGCACAGGCGCGCGGCGCCACCCTGGTCGCCACCCGCGCGACGGGATTCCGACTGGAAGGCGGACGCCTCGCCGCCGTGACGACGGAACACGGCGAGATCCCCTGCGACCGGGCCGTCGTCGCGGCCGGCGCTCGGTCGAAGCCCCTCGCCGCGTCCCTCGGCGATCCGCTGCCTCTGGAGAGCGAGCGCGGCTACCACATCATGGTGGAGGGCGCCGAGGCGGGGCCGCGCACGCCGGTCATGGCGTCGGACGCCAAGATGATCGTGAATTTCATGAATGGCGGCCTGCGTGCGGCCGGTCAGGTGGAGTTCGCGGGGCTGGCGGCGGCTCCCAACTGGAAGCGCGCCGAGATCCTGCGCGACCACCTGATCTCCATGTTTCCCGGATTGCCGAACCCGATACCGGCCGATCGCCTGAAAGTCTGGCTCGGCCATCGCCCGAGCATGCCGGATGGGCGGCCCTGCATCGGCCCGGCGCGCAAGACCACGGATGTCGTCTACGCCTTCGGCCATGGCCATGTGGGCCTCGTCGGTTCGGCGCGAACCGGACGCCTCGTCGCCCAGCTCGTTGGTGGCGCGACACCGGAAATCCCCCTCGCGCCCTTCGACCCCCGGCGCTTCCTGTGAGCCTCGCCGACTCGCGTGAGGCACTGCAACGCGGCGATTCCGTCGCGGGCAATCGCGTGCCGCCGGTTTTACCCCGGCACCAAACGGCCATATCTAGGCGTCAGGGTGCCATGTCCGGTGCCCCGCTCCTCCGCCTCAAGGTTTCGATGATCCGGCCCCTCGCCCTCCTGCTTCTCGCGCTGATCGGTGCCACGGGGGCCTCGGCGCAGGGGCTCAAGCCGCCGGCCGATCTCGTCAAGGCGAACCTCGTGGCCGAGCCGGGGGCGATCCGGGCCGGGGAACCCTTCACCATCGGTATCCGCATGGTGATGCGCCCGCTTTGGCATGTGTACTGGCGCAATCCGGGCGATTCCGGCCTGTCGCCGGAGGTGGCGTGGTCGCTGCCCCAGGGCTTCACGGCGGGCGCGATCCAGTGGCCGACGCCGAGCCGGATCCCGGTGGCGCATCTGGTGAATTTCGGTTTCGAGGGTGAGACAGTGCTGCTGGCCGAGGTGACCCCCCCGGCGGTGCTTCCGCCCGGCAAGCCCGTGACACTGACGGCCAAGCTCACCTACCTCGTCTGCGAGCGCGAATGCATTCCGGGTTCCGCCGATCTGAAGCTCAGCGTGCCGGTGGCCGCTCCGGGCACCAGCGTGGGAAGCTCGGCTACCAATATCCTGCTGTTCGAGGATGCCCGCGCGGCCCTCCCCGTTCCCTCGCCCTGGCCGGTGACACTCACGAGCGAGGGCGACAGGCTGGTCCTCACCGCCGACGCGCCCGGCCTGAAACCCGACACGATCCGCCAACCGGCCTTCTTCCCCTATTCGGAGACGGCGATCGAGAACGCCGCTCCACAGACCCTGACCATCGACGACAAGGGGTTCCGTCTGAGCCTTGCGCGGGCGACACCCGGCGAGCCCGCCCCCACGGAGCTTCCCGGCGTCCTCACCTTCGACGAGCAGACCGCCGATGGCACGGTCCAGCGCTCCTATGCCATCGGCGACGCGCCGGCCGCCGCACCCACCGGGGTGATTCCCACGGCATCGGACTCCGCATCGCGAAACACTTCGTCGGAGGAGAGCCTGACCCTGTGGAGTGCGGCCGGCCTCGCCTTCCTCGGCGGGCTCCTCCTCAACCTGATGCCCTGCGTCTTTCCCGTGCTGTCGATCAAGGTGCTGAGCCTCGTCAAGCATTCGGGCGAGCCGGCCGCCCGGGTGCGCCTTCACGGCCTCGCCTACACCGCCGGCGTCCTCGCCGCCTTTCTCTCCCTGGCGGGGCTGCTCATCGCCCTCAAGGGCGCGGGCGCCGGGATCGGCTGGGGCTTCCAGCTGCAATCCCCCCTCGTGGTGGCGGGCCTCGCCTACCTGCTCTTCGCCATGGGCCTCAGCCTCTCCGGCGTAGTCCATTTGGGCGGAGGAATAACCGGGCTCGGCGATGGACTGACCCGGCGGGCGGGGCTCGAAGGGTCGTTCTTCACCGGCATCCTGGCGACGGTGGTTGCCACCCCCTGCACCGCCCCCTTCATGGGCTCGGCGGTAGGCTTCGCACTGACGCAGGCACCGCTGGTGAGCCTCACGGTGTTCGCGAGCCTCGGCCTCGGCCTCGCTTTGCCCTTCCTCGTCCTCACCACATGGCCGGCGGCAGTCCGCCGCCTGCCACGGCCGGGGGCCTGGATGGAAACGCTGAAGGGGGCGCTCGCCTTCCCGATCTACGCCACCGTGGCCTGGCTCGTCTGGGTACTGTCGCAGCAGGTCGGATCGGCCGGCCTCCTGGCCGCGCTCATCGGCCTCGTCCTCGTAGGCCTCGCCGCCTGGGCCTGGGAGCGGGCCCGCCACGCGGGTGGCATCGGCGCCGGGCTCGCCCGCCTCACCTCCGTCGCGGCCCTGGCGGCGACCCTCGCGCTGACCTTCGGCCTCGACCAGGACCGGGCCTCGGCGAATAGCAAGAATGCGACGGCCGAAGGCATCGCCCCTTTCACCCAGGCCCGCCTCGATTCCCTCATGACCGAGGGCAAGCCGGTCTTCGTCAACATGACGGCGGCCTGGTGCATCACCTGTCAGGTCAACGAACGCACGGCGCTCGGCACCCAGAGCGTGAAGGCCGCGTTCAAGGCGCGTGACGTGACCTATCTGAAGGGTGACTGGACCAACCAGAACCCAGAGATCACCGCTCTGCTTGAGAAGCATGGCCGCAGCGGCGTGCCGCTCTACCTGCTCTATACCGGCACGGGCGAGCCCATCGTGCTGCCGCAGATCCTGACATCGGGCATCGTCCTCGACGAGCTATCCAAGATCCCGGCGAATGCCGCCGACCGGCGCGCCACCCTCGAGACCACGAAAAGGTGAGAGCCATGGCCCTGCCCCGCCGGATGATTCTCGCAACCGCGTTCGCCGCCGTGCTCGTCGGACTCTCGCCCATCGGCGAGGCGATGGCGGCGGGGCCGCAGGTGGGCAAGCCCGCTCCGCTCTTCACCGGCACGGATGCCGATGGCCGCACCGTCCGGCTGGAGGATTACAGGGGCAAGACCGTCGTCCTCGAATGGACCAACCACGATTGCCCCTTCGTGATGAAGCATTACGGCGGACAGGCGATGCAGGCCCTGCAGCAGAAGTGGACCGAGGCCGGCATCGTCTGGCTGTCGGTCATCTCCTCCGCCCCCGGCGAGCAGGGCGCGGTGGACGGACAGGCCGCCAACCGCCTGACCCAGACCCGGGGGGCCGCCCCTACCGCCGTGATCCTCGACCCCGCCGGAACGATCGGCCGCGCCTACGACGCCAAAACGACGCCTCACATGTTCATCGTCTCGGGTGACGGCACCCTGCTCTACCAGGGCGGCATCGACGACAAGCCTTCCGCCAATCTCGACGACCTCAAGACCGCGAAGAATTACGTGGATCTCGCCCTCACCGAGATCGCCGCCGGCAAGCCGGTGAGCGTGAGGACCGCGAAGCCCTATGGCTGCACGGTGAAATACGCCTCCTGAGGAATCCGCCCCGTTACGAGAAATCCTCGGTGACGATCCGGGCCCAGGTCTCGCCGGCGATCCCGCCGAGAAACACGTTGCCGCCGCGAAGTGTCGCCGCCACCTCCGGATCGCGCGTCCAGGCGATCGTTCCCATGACGTGGTGATAGAAGAGCCCCTTCTGGCGGAAGAGCCCCTTCATCAGGTCGGGTGAGGTCGCCCCGCGCACGGCCACGGCCCCGAATTCAGCCGCGTCGGCGAACATCCGGCCGACGACGAGTTCCTCACGGTTGGGCAGGGCCAATAGCTGGAGCGCATAGGCGACGCCGTCCCGGCGGGCGTAGAGGAGATACAACCCGATCCGGCGGGAGGTCCGGTCCACCACCTCGCGGATCTGGAGGGGGCCATACTTGGTCTGGAGACCGGCCTGTTCGACGAACCAGCCGAGTTCGGCCGGGTCCGGCTTGAGATCGTAGTGAGCGAGGAAGGGACGGGCGGCCTCCGCGAAATCGGCGGCGGCGATGGGACGCGAGACGATACCGTCGGGGCGTGGGGAGCCGGAGGGCAGGAATCGCCGGAGCACGCTATCCGCCGCGCGGGCGATCGGAACGATCCAACGCGCGAGCCGGGGCAGACGCTTGCCGAGGAAATACGCCGCCGTCCCCGCGGGCCGGTGGATCTTCACCCATTCGAGGCTCTGTGCCGGCAGGATCACGAAGCGGGTGGCACGGGCGATATCGAGGGACGTGCGGTTGGCGGTGTCGGTGAAGAGGAGGTCGAAATCGCGGGCGGTGACGCCCCGGATGAGGCTGACGCCGATGCCGGGGTTGTTGTCGGGATCGGCGGCCATGTAGGCGCTGAGGATGCCGGCGCGCAGGGTCCGCTCCCCGACGACCATGGTCATGGCGATGACGCCCATGAAGCCATCCAATACCCCGTTCCGGTCCAGGTGGACGATGGAGCCGGTGCCTTCGGTATAACCAGGAGGATCGAAATACGTCGCCTCCAGGCAGGCGGCGAGCTTGGCAGCCCGATAGCTCCTGCCCAGGCGGAATGTCTGCGAGAACAACTGGCAGACCTGCGGAATGTCGCTCCTCTGGAACGCACGGATCGAGCCGCGTGAAGACGAAGCCACGATATTTTGAACGTCAGCAGGAAGCTGAGCTTGGCCTTCCGGGTTCAGCCCAAGGCTAGTTTGGTTCATGCTGGCACAACCCGATGACGCTCCGTCCCGACCAGCAATTATTCGGCCGATAGATTAGCAATTCGACAAGGCAGCACTTCGCATGCGGCGTAGCCGCGGCATCACTGTCGCACCCTCGGCCTTGTCGAGACGATGCGGTGCGGCTCTCCCTTCACGCCCTTGGCCCATCCCTCATGACAGAACCCGCCGCGCCCCGCTGGTCGGTCTTCCGCAACGGCGATTTCCGTCTTTACGGCGCCGCGCGGTTCCTCACCGGCCTTGCCTACCAGATGCAGGCCGTGGCGGTGGGATGGTTCGTCTACGACCTGACCCGCTCGGCTCTCGCCCTCGGCCTCGTGGGGCTCGCGAGCTTCCTTCCGGCAATGCTCTCCGCCCTGATCACCGGGCACGTGGCCGATACCTACGACCGGCGTCTGGTGACGGCGATCGCCTATGCGACCCTGGCCGCGGCCGATCTCGGTCTCGTCGCCATCGCCTTGTCCGGCACCGGTTCGATCTGGCCCATCTATGCCCTCGTCGTCGTCATCGGCACGTCGCGCGCCTTCGCCAACCCAGCGCTTCAGGCGCTTCTTCCGACCCTGGTGCCGCGCCCCCTGTTCGGATCGGCCATCGCGTGGAACGCCTCGCTCTGGCAGAGCGCATCGATCCTCGGCCCGGCCGCCGGCGGATTTCTCTATATGCTGGGGCCCGCCGCCGTGTTCGGGGCAGCGGCGGCGAGCTTCGCCCTGGCGAGCGCCCTCGTGGTCGCGATCCGCTTCCGCCCCGCTGCCGTGACGGAGCGCCCGCCCGTCACCTGGGCCACCCTCTCGGCCGGCCTGTCCTACATTCGGTCGCAGCCGGTGGTGCTCGGCGCCATCAGCCTCGATCTCGTGGCCGTGCTGTTGGGCGGCGCCACCGCCCTGTTGCCGATCTTCGCCGCCGAGATCCTCCATGTCGGCCCCCTCGGGCTCGGCGCCCTGCGAAGCATGCCCGCGGCAGGCGCAGTGGTCACCGCCATTCTCCTCGCCTATCGCCCCCTCGAACGCCATGCCGGCCAGCGGATGCTGCAGGCAGTGGCGGTCTTCGGCCTCGCCATCACGGCGTTCGGCCTGTCCACCTCGCTGCCGCTCTCGATGGCCTGCCTGTTCGTCACGGGGGCGGCCGACATGATCAGCGTCTACGTGCGCCAAACCTTCGTACAGGGCGAGACGCCCGATGCCATGCGCGGACGGGTCTCGGCGGTGAACACGGTGTTCATCGGCGCCTCCAACGAACTCGGCGAGTTCGAATCCGGCACGCTCGCCGCCCTCGTGGGCGCGGTGCCGGCCGTGGTGGCGGGCGGGCTCGCGACGATCCTCGTGGCAGTGCTGTGGGGCCGCCTGTTCCCGGCCCTCAAGGGGCGGGACCGGCTGCTGCCGGCGGAGTGATGAAAGACACGATGCAACGGAGCGTGAGCGATGATTCCATGCCGGACGAATGTTCGTCGCGGAATGAATAAACGCAGTCGGACCAATGGCTTCTCCAGCGCCATCGGCGCATTATCCCTCCGAAGACCGAAATCGGACGCTTGAGGGATAATCTCATGTTTTTCAGAGATTTAAGCGGGGATCAGGCACGACAGACTATCGATGTCGAACAGGTCTTCTCCGGATACGCGATGACGCAGGGAGAGTTGGACCGGCGGTTCTCAGGCTCGATGTCGTGGAAAACGGTGGGCGGACGGGACTATCTCTACCGCAAGCGACGCGACGCATGGAAATCCCTGGGGCCGCGCGGAGCGGAGACGGAGGCGATCGCCCTTCAGTTTCATGATGGCCGCACGAGACTGCAGGAGAGGATGGCCGGTCTTGCCGCACGTCTCGACGCCATGGCCCCGGTCAATCGAGCCCTCAACCTCGGGCGTCTGCCCCTTATCGCAGCGCGCATCCTGCGTGCCTTGGGCAGGGCGAACCTGATCGGCTCAGGTATCGAGGTGGTGGGGACGAATGCCCTGTTCGCCTATGAGCGCTTTGCCGGTGTCCAGATCGCCGGAGCACACCTCGCAACGGCCGATGTCGACCTGCTGTTCGACGCACGCCGCTCCCTCCGATTGATGGCCCCGGAGGTGTCACTCACGGGCGTGGCGGGACTCCTGCGCAGGGTCGACCATTCCTTCGAAGTCATGGGACAGGGCGGTTTCCGCGCCATCAACCGCGATGGCTACATGGTCGACCTGATCACGCCGGCACCGAAAGACCTCATGGTCAAGCGGGGACGGAGCCGGATCGGCGCGGAGGCGACGGACCTGGAAGCCGTCGAGATCGAGGGGCTGGCCTGGCTCGTCAACAGCCCCAAAGCGACAGCCACGGTCATCGATGCCCGCGGATATCCGCTCACGATGATCGTCCCAGACCCGCGCGCCTTCGCTCTGCACAAGCTCTGGCTCGCTGGACGCCAGGACCGTGATCCACTTAAGCGCGAACGCGACCGGGCTCAGGCCCACCTCGTCGCGTCCCTCGTGACGAGCCGCCTACCGCATCTGCGCTTCGACGATCCGGCCCTGGCCGCACTGCCGCGCGCCCTGCGCAAACAGTCGGCTTTTCTGACCGAGGCAGGACGGGATACGGGTTCCGGTCCGTCTCGCCTCGAGCCCGATTGGTAGCCCTTACTTCCCAGCCAATAGCGGCGACCAGGTCGGGTCGGAGGCATAGGACGGCGTCGGGACGGGCTGTTCCACCTTGCCGGTGATATCGACCATGTAGAGCTTGCCGCCGCCCTGGCCGCCGGGATCGCGGAAGAACAGCACGTACTGGCCGTTGGGCGCGAAGGTCGGCCCTTCGTTGTGGAAGCCTTCCGTGAGCACGCGCTCGCCCGAACCGTCAGGCTTCATCACGCAGATGGCGAAGCCGCCCTTGCGCTGCCGGGTGAAGGCGATGAGGTCGCCTTTCGGCGACCAGGCCGGCTGCGAGGCCGAGCCCTCGCCGAAAGAGATTCGGGTCGGGTTCGAGCCGTCGGCCCCCATCACATAGATCTGCTGCGAGCCGCCGCGATCGGATTCGAACACGATCTTGCCGCCGTCGGGAGAATAGGTCGGCGAGGTGTCGATGGCGTTGCCGTTGGTGATCGGCGTCTGCGCCTTCGAGCCGAGATCCATCTTGACGATGTCGGCGTTGCCGCCCTGCTGCACGCTCATGACGAGGTGGTGACCGTCCGGCGCGAAGCGCGGGCTGGTGCTCATGGAATCCATCCGGCCGATGGCCTGACGCGCGCCGGTCTCCAGGTTGATCACTTGGACACGCGGCTGCTGGCCGGTGGCCTGGGTCATGAATGCGATGTCCTGAGTCGAGGGCGAGTAGCGCGGTGCCACCACGGCGGATTCGCCGTTGGTCAGCGCACGGACATTGGCGCCGTCCTGGTCCATCACCATCAGGCGCTTGCGGCGATTCTCCTTCGATCCCGATTCGTCGACGAAGGCGATGCGGCTGTCGAACCAGCCGCCGAGACCGGTGATCTTGGTATAGACCACGTCCGAGATGAGGTGCCCGGTGCGGCGCGCGTTGGCGACGTCCGCGCCATACTGCTGACCGGTGAGCTGCTGGCCGGAGGTGACGTCCCAGAGCCGGAACTCGACCTTGAGCTTGCCCGAAGGATCACGCCCGACCCGGCCGGTGATGAGGGCCTGGGCGCCGGCGGTACGCCACTTGTCGAAGCCCGGCACCGCATCGAAGCCGGGATTCTCAGGGAACTTCCCCTTCTCCAGGGGCACGAAATAGCCGGACCGGCGCAGGTTGTTGGTCACCACGCTCGAAACCAGCAGGCCGAGGCTCGGATCGCCGGAGAAATCGGCGACCGCGATGGGCATCGGCTGGAACGAGCCGCCGCCGATGCGCAGGTTCAACTGCGCCTGCGCGGGCGCCGCAAAAGCGAGGACGAGGGCGAAGACCGCGAGGAGCGACGCCAGGGGCGAGGCGAGCCGCTGGTGGAAAGTGTCCGTCATGAAGAGATTCCGAAAACCTTGAGCAGGGATTCTGGGAGCGTCGGTCCTTCCTATCCTCGACCTCATCCTGAGGTGTCCGCGTCAGCGGGCCTCGAAGGAGGCTTCCAGCCGGCACGAGGGCCCTGGAAGCCTCCTTCGAGGCCTTCGCTCACGCTTCGGCACCTCAGGATGAGGGAGAGGGATTGGACGAAGCCGAAGGAAGGATCACCGACCTGTATCACACCCGCGAGAACTCGAATTCCGCGTTGATCGCCTTCCAGTCGTCATAGTACGGCGCGAACTGGGGCGGGATCTTGTAGGGCGCGCAGCGCTTCACCGCACGAAGCGCCGCCTCGGCGAGGGAGCGGTCCACGGCGTTGGCGCCGCCGCGCATGATCCGCGGCTCGGTGCTCAGGGCACCGTTGGCGGAGAGGCGGATGTCGAGCATCGGCAGCACCACGCCCTGCGAAGCGCCGGGGGGCGCCGAGTAGCAGCGCTCGATCTGCTGGGTCAGCATCCCGATCAGCGAATCGCGCATGGAGGGCGAGAGGCGCTGCGAGGTACCGCTGGCAGCCCCCAGCGAGGCCGTGCGCTGGACCTCGTGGCCAGTCGCGCCGGTGGATTGCGAGGGTGCCCGCGAGGCGAGCAGTTGCTTGATGTCACCGGAACTGAACTTGTCGGCGAGCTCGGCCTGCTTCTTCGCCTTGGCCTCGGCATCGGCCTTGGCGCGCGCATCCGCCATGGCTTTCGCCTTGGCCTTCGCGGCGGCATCGGCCCTGGCCTTCGCCTCGGCCTGGGCCTTGGCATCCGCAGCGGCTTTGGCTTCAGCGACGGCCTGCTGACGTTCGGCCTCGGCCTTCGCCTTCGCTTCGGCCTTGGCTTCCGCCTCGGCTTCGGCCTTCTCCGCCTTGGCGAGCGCTTCGGCCTTGGCCTTCGCGTCGGCCCGCGCCTTCGCGTCGGCCTGGGCCTTGGCTTCCGCCAGGGCCTTGGCCTTCTCGGCCTTGGCAGCCTCCGCCTTGGCGATGGCCTCGGCCTCCTGGCGCTCGATGAGCTCGGCGAGTTTCTCGCGCTTCTCGGCCTCGACCTTGGCGGCCTTCACCGCCTCGGCCTTTGCTTCGTCCTTGGCCGCCTCAGCCTTGGCGGCGGCCTTGGCCTCTGCCTTGGCCTCTGCCTTGGCCTCCGCCGCAGCCTTGGCTTCCGCCGCTTTGGCGGCCTCGGCTTTGGCAGCCTCCTTGGCGAGCTTCGCCGCTTCGGCCTTGGCGGCAGCCTCCGCCGCTTCCTTGTCGGATTCGTGGTCGGGCATGCGCAGGGGCATCTCCTCGGCGCTGGCGACCTTCATGTCGGCCGGGCGTTTCGGGGGCGCGGGCGCATCGACCTTGGCATTCTCGGGCTCGCGCTCCTCGACCTTCTCCGCGACCTTGTCGGCGTGCGGCTTGGCGTCGGGCATCGGCTTGTCGGCGTTCTTCTCGCCCTTGGTCAGTTCCGAGAATTGCTGCTCGGTCATCACCTCCACCGGCACGCCTTCCTGGGCGTCGGGCAGGGCGGGAGCGGCGACGGACATCAGCGCCACGGTGAGCACGGCGACATGCACGCCGCTCGACACCCAGACGCCCGGTTCCCGGAATTTGGAGGGAAGCTTCACGATCCGCCGCGCCCGTTACTTCTGGTCCGGCTCGGTGACGAGGGCGACCTTCTTGAAGCCGCCTCCGGTCACGATCGCCATCACCTGGGCCACGCGGCCGTAATCCACCCGCTTGTCGCCGCGCACGAAGACGCGCTCCTCGAAGCCGGACTTGGAGGTCTCCACGAGCTTCGGCACGATGGTGTCGTCGGTGAGCTCGGCCTCGCCGAGGAAGACCTGGCCGGTCTGGCGGATAGACAGGGTCACCGGCGTCGAATCGGAATTGAGCGGGCTCGCCTTGGATTGCGGCAGGTCGAGGGGCACGCCCACCGTCATCATCGGCGCGGCCACCATGAACACGATCAGCAGCACGAGCACGACGTCGATGAACGGCGTCATGTTGATCTCGTTGATGGCACCGCCGCGCCGCGCGCGACGCCGCCTGCTGCCACCCTGCGCCGCTCCGTGGGCCATGCCCATGATCGTGCCTCGATGCTTCTAAGGATGCGGGATCAGGCGGCGAGCGACAGGCGCTCGTCGATCTGACGCGAGAGGATGGCGGAGAACTCGTCGGCGAAGCCCTCGAGCCGCGACTGGGCCTTCGACACGTTCGACTGCAGCTTGTTGTAGGCGAGCACCGCGGGAATGGCCGCGAACAGGCCGATGGCGGTGGCGAACAGGGCCTCGGCGATGCCGGGTGCGACCACGGCCAGGGACGTGTTCTTCGACGCCGCGATGGCGGTGAAGGATGTCATGATGCCCCAGACCGTGCCGAACAGGCCGACATAGGGGCCGGCCGAACCGATGGAGGCGAGGAACAGCAGGCGCGACTCGAGGCGCTCGACCTCACGCTGGATCGTCACGTCGAGCACTTTGTCGATGCGCTGGGACAGGCTCTGGATCTGCCGGCCGGAGCCCTCGAACGAGCGCTTCCATTCGCGCATGGCGGCCACGAACAGGGCGCCGAGATTGGTGGCGGGCCGGTCGTTGAACGAGCGGTAGAGCTCCTCCAGGGAGCGGCCGGACCAGAACGCCTCCTCGAACGCATCCATCTCGGTCTTGGTGCGGCGGAACAGCAGGGTCTTGTCGACGATGATGGCCCAGCACCAGACGGAGCAGCCGAGCAGGCCCACCATCACCAGCTTCACCACGAAATGAGCGTGCCAGAACAGGTTGAACAAGCTCATGTCCGGCGGCGGCAGCGCCTGCATGGCATCGGCGGGATTCATGCGTTCGTCCTCGTCCCGGGTCGACCGGGAGGTCGACTCCCGCGCTCCACCTGACCCGGGCGGTATGTTCCCCAGATCGCTGGTGAATCTGTCGAAAGTATGGGGTGCATCGCAAAATGCACGCCGCACCTTCCTCGGCCGTCAAGGTTAATGAACCATGAGGAAGTGTCGAATTCTCTCCTGCCGGAGGTCTCACTGTCCTGGGCACATCGCTTTGCCGACCGAAAGCCGGGCCGGCCCTGCCGGAGCCTAAAGCGACGGAGTCGCGAAACGCTGGGCCATGGCCCGGCGGAGGCTGTCCGGAAGACGAACCGCGCGGCCATCGCGCACCGCCGCCACGGTGACCTCGGCCTTGAGCAGGACCTCGTCGCCGCGCCGCACCTCCTGGATCATCGGCATCGAAGCGCCGCGCAGTTCGACGACGGTGGTCATGATGGCGAGCATGTCGTCCATCCGCGCCGGCTTCAGGAAGTCCAGCACCATGCGCCGCACCACGAAGATCAACCCGGCATCGCGCGCGAGGTCGACCTGCTCCATGGCGAGGGCGCGAAGCAGCTCGGTGCGGCCGCGCTCCATGTAGCGCAAGTAATTGGCGTGATAGACGAAACCTGAGAAATCGGTGTCTTCGTAATAGACGCGGATATCGATGCGATGAGAGGTCATGCGATGGCTTCCGAGGATAGGTCGACCACGACGATCTCGGGGGGAACGCCGAAGCGAACCGGCGCGATGCTGTTGCCGAGGCCGCCGGAGACGACGAGATCCGCCTGCTCGCGGACATGGCCGTAGGCGTAACGGTTGGCGTAACGCGACGGAACCACGGGAGAGTAACCGAACAGCCGCACCTGGCCGCCATGGGTATGGCCGGACAGGGTCAGCGCCACATGGGCCGGAACCTGCGGAAAGATGTCCGGCTCGTGCGCCAGCAGGACCGTCGGCGCGCCCTGCGGCACGGCGGCGAGCGTCTTGTCGAGATCGTCGACCCCGATGCGGGCATAGCCGTGACGCTTGGCGCCCGGCAGCAGGGCGAGCTGGTCGCCAAGTCCCGCAAGCCAGAACGCGCGCCCGTCCTTTTCCAACCGGATAGCCTCGTTCTCGAGGACGCGGATGCCGGCCCGCGTCAGGGCCTCCCCGGCGATGGTCGGCCCCGCCCCGCGCGCCTGCGCTGAACGGTCCTCCCACCAATCGTGATTTCCGAGAATGGCACAAGTGCCCAGCGGCGCCCTGAGCCGGCCGAGTTCGGGCGCCCATTCGGCGGCCTCGACATAGCGTGTGACGAAGTTCTGCCCGGTGACGTAGTCGCCGAGGAGCACCATCAGGTCGCCGCCGAGCGCATTGGCGGTCTCGACGATGCCGGCGATGCGGGCGGCACTCATCCACGGCTCGCACGCATGGATGTCGGCCAGCGCCACGATGCGGAGCTTCAGCCCGGCGGGCCAGTGGCCCTTCGGCGTGATGGCGTAGCGCGTCACCGACAGGCGCATGGGCTCGATGCCGACGCCGTAGGCGGCCGTCGCACCTCCTGCCAGGGCCATGCCGCCGAGGCCGGCGAGAACCGTCCGGCGCGTGATCCTCACCGCTCGTGTCCTGGAGGGCAGAGCCTCCTCGCCGATCCGATCGTCAACCGGGTTCATGCCATGGGCTCCGAGGACAGGTCGACCACCACGATCTCTGGCGGAACCCCGAAGCGCACCGGCAGGCCGCTCATGCCTAGGCCACCGGAAACCACGAGGTCGGTCTGCTCGCGCACATGGCCATAGGCGTAGCGCCGCCCATACCGGGAGGGGACGACGGGGGCGTAGCCAAGGAGCCGGACCTGTCCGCCATGGGTATGGCCCGAAAGGGTCAGCGCCACATGGGCGGGCACCTGCGGGAAGATGTCCGGCTCATGGGCGAGAAGGATGGAGGGCGCGCCGTCGGGGATCGCCGCGAGGGTGGCCGGCAGGTCGTCGCTTCCCTTCCGGGGGAGACCGAAGCGCCACCATGTGCGCTCGAAGCTCAGTTGATCTCCGAGCCCGGCGAGCCAGACCTCGTGTCCCCTCACCCGCAGAGGCAGGGCCTCGTTCTCGAGCACGCGGATGCCGGCGCGGGTCAGGGCCTCCCCGGCGAAGGTCGGGCCGTGCCCGCGCTCGCAGGCGGCGCGATCGGCCCACCAATCGTGATTGCCGAGGATGGCGTAGGTGCCCAGCGGCGCCTTCAACGCCCCGAGGACGGGTGCCCAATCGGCGGAGTCCACGATGCCGGCGAGCCGGTCCATGCCATTCACGTAGTCGCCGAGCAGCACGATCACGTCGCCGCCGAGGCCGTTGGCCGCCTCGACGATCCGCCGGATGTGCTGAGGCGTCATGAAGGGATCGCAGGCATGGACGTCGGAGACGGCAACGATCCGCAGGGTCAGGCCGGCCGGCCACGGCGCCATCGGGGTGATCCGGTAGCGCGTGATGGCGAGACGCATCGGCTCGATACCGATTCCGTAGGCGGCCGTACCGCTGCCCGCGAGCGCCACGGCGCCGAGGCCGAGCACGACGGTGCGGCGGGTGATCCGGACCGGGGAGGATGCGGGGTCGGAGCTCATGGGGTGGAGGTCGCCTTTCGGCCGGGTCTATCGCAGAGGACTTGCTGTTCGGAGCGACGTTAGCCCTCCTCTCCCCGCGAGCGGG
>NZ_NKUG01000075.1 GCF_014845095.1 Methylobacterium bullatum
TTTTTCACCCCCCTGGCAAAATTTGCACCCCCCCGGCAACCGTTGCCACCCCTCACCGCTACTGAGTAGCGGGGGCGCCACTGAGTAGCGGTGAGAAGGGCCACGGGTGGTCATTTTGACCACCTCGACCACCAAAATCGCGTCCAGGACCGGCACTGAGTGCCGGGGGGCGGTGAAATCGACCGGAGGCCGGGCGAAATCGCCCCCTTCCTGCGAACCCCGGAAACACAACTCAATGAGTCAAGTTTCGCGGGCCACAATGGGCAGAGACCCACGAAGGGAATGTGAGGACCAAAATGATCACGACGTTAGGGATTTGCGCTGCCTACCTTGCCGCCGGCTCCACCGTATGGCGGAAACTCGTCATCCATCAGGATCATGGCAGCCAACTCGCAAGCTGTGAGACCCACGGCGGCCTGAGCCTCGGTGAGGACGCAGCATTCCTAATGACCAAAGCTACCTTTCTCGTGCTCTGGCCACTCTGGCTCCTCCTATTCATAGGCTGTCGCGTGCGCGAACGTGTATGACAGGCCGCCGGGTTCCATCTCATTGTCGGTCCGATCTCGGACCGCAAATATGCCAGCTCCTCTGGTATCCGGCTTCGCCCTCATGACCGTAGCAGTAGCCGGCCGCACGAAGGGCAGTGCTTAGCTGTTCGCGCCGGCTACACGCCCGGTCGGTCTCGGGGGCGTCCCCATGACCTCCACGGCAATCGCTATTCTCGACTGCCCATGCCCGTAGGAGGGCATTTGGTGACAGAGCAGCCGGCATGCGTGTCTGAGCTTCCGTCGGTGAGTGGACGGTGATCGCCATGTAAGTACATATAGCAATTGTAAACCAGTACACACGAGTCATCTAAGATCAGCCTAAGCATTCGAATTTCTTATCCGCGAGATGCGAGGTCAATTCGTTGATAGAAGTTATGAAGTCCAAATGCTATTTTATCTGAAAATTCAGACTCTGCAGACTTTAGCTGTTCGCGTACCGGTGCGTACTCTTTAATTTTACTTGCCGTAAATAAGCATCCGGCCGCTAGGGTCGTTGCGGCACTGTAAGCTGTTTGTAATTGGGTCACTAGACCGGTTGTCGCCGCCCAGGCACCGATGCTTGCTCCAGCCGCCACAATGTCACATTTTATCTTCATATTTAGGGTGCGTCTGTCACGCTCCAGGTTTTCAGCCTCTTTTCTGTAATTATAGATTAGACCACGAGCAATGTCATCAAAATCGCTCTTGCTGCGATATTCAATAGAGATGTCTGCAATGGACTTTAGCATTTCGTCTCTAGCTTGTGCCTGCTTGCCCCAGGTTCTTGTCCGCAGTTTCAATACATCGTCGATAGACATTTTTTCCAACACGCTTTCATCGATGTACTCTTCGTGAGCTATTCTTAGCAGCTCCAAACGGCGGGCCCAGAATGGATCATCTTCAGATACTAAATCTATAACTTCGTTTGCGCGACTGCTGATTTGTGAAGCTACGATATTATATGAGCGATGAGCAAAAAATGGTACAATATTTTTTGATGTGCAAAATCCGATAGTTTTTATTACAGACGCAAGCCTCGCTCGCGCGATGTTGGACAATTCTATCCTTCTCTCTTCATTTGTAAAATCTCCTTCAATCAGCGGAGTTGCCGGAATTTCGTTAATACCGCAATCCGCAGAACAGTCTGTTATGCTTGCCTGCCTGACTTCGTCTGCAGGAATTCCAAGTAAATCTTTATCGCCGTCTATTGCTGCAACCAGGACGGAATTTTCTTGCGCAAGATTTCGGTATGCCCAAAGCATGAATTGGACGTTCAGAGGATAGCTTCCTAGTAAAACAGCTCCGATTGTAGATTTTTGGCTTGTCTCAAGATCATATGTCGAGGTCACATCAAGTATATTTTCGCGTCTTGCGATATCGAGTTCATCCATTAGCTGGTCGAATTCGTTATCATAGTTGTTGTATTTGCCGAGAGGGCGAACCGGGCCGCTATTAAAGCCCATAAGAGGGGGCATTCCAAGCGCCATTGCAAACGCTTGCGGAGGAAACAGGTCTCTGTCTCCCGGATCAGAAATATGAACCTTATCGAACGTGAGCAAAGCTCGTTTTATTTCTAAAGAACTGTTCGGTCGTTCGTGCGGAGACATAAAGGTTTCGTAAATCACAAGTCTAATCCCATGGGTGAGTTGTGGTATTTGCTTGTAAATATCTGATGCGGCCTTATTCTTGTTACCGGCCGACCCTTAGCTGGCCCAGTTATCCGGTTTCCCGTCTCCTAGGTCCGTATACCTTTGAACTTACATCCGTTTCGGGGCTTGGCAACGTAACACGCTGGTGTTACACAGAACTCAGCCGCAGCCTCGCTAAGTATCTGTTTTAACAGTGATTTTTTTGGCGGGGTTACTGTCCTGCCGGGCCCACCACTCGCTCCCCGCGAACGACGGAAATTCGCGTGTTGCGGGAGACGTGCGCAGTCTCAAGGATTTAGCGAACGGTTGCCGTTGGAGACGCTTCTCCGAGGCGGTGCGCTTTTGACCTCCTGCCAATTCCCTCGGGAACCGCGGGATTGCGCCGGCGGCAGCAGACCCGCTGCCCGACCATGGCAGTGCCCATCCTCATGATCGACGTGAGGCTCCACGCGCTGCTCGAGGCCGCAGCCGAATGCACGATCGGCTGATTGCCCCTCCTGCCGGGGTGAACACCGGAGGCGCGAAGGCACTGTTCGCCGAACTGCGCAAACCTGCCCAGCTTCCGCAAAAGGACGATGGCTCCCAGCCGATCGGCCTTCTCAAATCCTGACGCGCCCGAGGCGCACCATGCGAGTGGCACCGTGCCCCCCGCTTCCATGCCCGGCCGGCGCATGGCAGCCGCGGGGTCATGCGGAGGCGATCGATCGCCTTGCTATCATGACGACCTGATCGGGGGTCGGCGGGTTGGCCGGATGGTGGCTCAGGCACAAAGGTGTGCGCAGCTTTGCCGGCTTCCCCGATCCCTCGGTGGCGAAGTAGAATTCGCCCGCGCCGAGTTTGCCGATGTCGCTGGCCGCGCCGCCGCTCGCCGCCATGATCTCCTGGGCTGCGGCGATGGTCGCGGGTGCGCTCTGGCGGCCGAAGAACTGCGTCGTGCAGTTCGAGACGATTTGGTTGTGCAGGCCCTTGGGCACCTGGGTCGCAACGACCATGCCCAGCCCGTACTTGCGTCCTTGCGCCACGAGCTTGATGCCGCTGCCGAGACTCGGACAGGCTCTTTGCGACGGCAGGAAGGTCTGCGCCTCGTCTACGACGTAGAGCATGCCGCGCGGGCTCGGATGCGTCTTGATCCAGCCGAACAACGTCATCTGCAGGCGATTTACGAAGTCCTCCCGCGCCGCCTCCGAGGCGAGACCGGCGAGGTTGATCACCGAGATGCGGGTGCGCGCCGGGTCGGAGCCGAAGAACAGGACCTGCGGGTCGAGCACGCTGCCCCTGGCTTTCAGGAGCGGGTTCGTGGCCACGGCCGCGTGCAACTCGTCGGCCATCCCGGCGGCGATCCTGGTCGCGCCGCCGATCTCGCTCACGCCGTCCGGCAGGTCGGCGAGCAAGGCGGTGAAGTCCGCGAGGCTGCCGCCGCCACGCTCGGCGAAGCGGCGCAACGCGTCGGCCAGCACGCCGCGCTGGATCGTCTTCCTCGCACCGGCGAGGGGTCCCACGGTCTCGGCCGCCATCTCGACGGCTTGTCCCCGCTCGTCGGCGTCCTCGCCGAGTCCCGAGAAGTCCGGCAGGACGGACAGAAACAACGGATTGCCGGCGGAGACTCCGGGCGTCCAGACCACCACCTCGACGCGCTCGGCGTAGCGGGCGGCCTTGTCGGCGTCCTCCGGGGTGAAGGCCGTCGGCCGCTCGGGCCAGGAATCGCCGAGCCGCGACAGGTCGTTGTTCGGATCGACCACGATGGCGGGGATGCCGGCGAGCGCAGCCTCCTCGACCAGTCGGCGCACCAACACCGTCTTGCCCGAGCCGGAGCCGGCGATGATGGACGTGTGCCGCGGCAGCAGCCGCAGCGGAAGCGTCACCGGCGGCGCGTCCGGCGTGAGGCGATGACCGACCGGGATGGCGTCGGGCAATACGGTCGGAGCGGGCTTGGAAGGAGCCGTCGGCGGCTTTGCCGCGTCCGGGTTCTCCCTCGGCATCCGCACCACGGAAGTCGCACTCGTGTCGACGGTCCCGGTGGAGTCCGTCCCGACCCCGAGGACGGGGATGTCGGCTCCTTCCGACTCGGCCAGACCGGCCTGCCGAAAGAAGGCGGTGGCACGCACGAATCTGTGCGCCCGCAGCCAAGCCTCGAATCGGTCCTGCCGCCCCTCCTCGGCGGAGGTCGCGTGCAGGTCGCGCAAGGCGACGAAGGTGCGCAGGTCGTCCTCCACCGGATCGATCAGCACGCCCTTCGCCGCGAGGAAGGCGTCGAACAGCTGCTTCGTCTTGGCGCCGCCGGGCACCGGGGCACGGCGCACGATCACCAGGCTTCGGTCGGGCATGCGTGCCGAGATGCCGGAGGCGGTCAGCGCGGCACGCAGGCGAGCCTGGAAGGCAATGGCGTTCTGCTGCAGCAGCGCGCGGTAGCACACATGCCGTTCGTGGTCGTTCCGGTCTCGGTCGATCAGGATCAGCCGGCCGTGCAGAGGCGGGATCTTCTGGTCGGGTTCGCCCTTGCTCGCCACGTCGAGCGCATCGTCCGGATCGTCCTCGAGCGCGTAGAGGTCGAAGGCCGTGCGCAGGATCTCCCCGAGGGCGGCCTCCTCGTCGAGCAAGCCGGCGATGTCGGCGTTGCGCTTGGCCCGGTCGAGGTCGAACACGGCGTCGGCGGTCGCGTCACGCGCCTGCCCGTCAGGGGCTTGGACGAGGCTGTCACACACGGTGACGGCCCCTTGCGCGAGGCAATCGCGCCGGAAGGCGTCGCAGCGCATCAGGAGCGTGCGCGGCATCATGCCGGAGCGGGCCGCGTCCGCGATCGCGGCGTCGCCGTACGGCCAGGTCGGATACGGGGGCTCGAATCCCACCTCCGCATAGGCCGGGGCCAGCCGGGCGCGGATCAGCGCCGCCGCTGCGGTCCGGTCGTTCATGCCCTGCAGCAGGACGGGCGTCACGTATCGCTGCAGCAGCGGCGTCAGGGCCCGCTCCTGCAGCCGCTCCCACGAGTTCTGGAGGCAGGTGATGACCGTCATGCCGCGGTGACGGACATCGTGGAGTTCGAGCAGGCCGGAGGCGAGCACCTCCGCCAGCCCCTGCCTTCCCTCGAACTCGTCCTGTCCGACGAAATGACTCGCGTCGATCACACCGTCGATCTGGTCGACGGCGACCAGGATCGGACCGCTCAGGCTCATGATCCACGACATGCCCTCGACGAGTTCCTTCGGCGTGGGCGGCGGGCGGAGAAACCCGAGTTCGGCGCGGGCGACCGGGTCGGCGTCGTAGCCCTGCAGCCATGCATGGGCGAGGCCCACGGCGCCGAAATCGTTCGAGCGCAGCAGACACAGGGCGCGGAACACGTCCTGGTGCTTGAGCGCGCTCCCCATGTCGACGCTCATCAACGCCTTGACGAGGAGGACGACGATCTTGCGCGTGTCGACGTCGGGGGTGTTGAACGCCTCCTCCACATGCCTTTCGACCTTGAACTGGCGCGCCACCCCGGCCAACACGGCGTCGGATTGGCGCCGGCCGTCCGGCATCTGATGCAGCATGGCCGTGAGGAAGCTCAGCGCGGCGCTGCGCCAGAACTCCGACAGGCCGAGGACGTCGAGCATCACGAACCAGCTGCCCGAGCGCCAGGCCTCCCGTCTCAGTTGCCCGACGAGATGTGTCTTGCCGACGCCCGACGGGCCGATGAGCACGCGCCCCATCGCGCGGGAGGCAGGACCGGGCGCCTCCCTGTGCAGATCCGCGATGATCCCGGGTGGGAGCGCATCGTTCGGGCCGCCGGTCGGCTCCACGTCGAGCCACACGCTGTCGAGGGTGCGCACCCAGTCGAAATCGACCCGGCGCAGGGCGTCGAGGGCGTCGCTCATGACTGGATCCATAGGATGTGGAAGGGTTCGCCCGCCGGGCTGAACGCCGCTTCGCGCTCATCGGCGGAGAGCGACTTCGGATCGCTGAGCTGGCTCAGCCGCGCCGTCGGATCGCCGGCCAGGATGGCCGCGAGCCCGGCATCGACGGTGGCGCGGTCGAGCTCGCTCAGATGCGCGCGCAGCGCGCTGAGGCGCACGGCCTGTGCCTTCTGCCCCTCCGTGAGCGCCAGATAGGCGGCCTCGATGCGGGCGCGCACCTGCTTCTTCGTGAGCTTCCTTGGCTTTGCCGAACCCGGTGGTGCCGCCTTCGCGGTGCGGCTGCGTGTGGGCTTTGCAGGGAGGGACACGGCGGAGGGGGACTCGGCAGGACGTGGCTCGGGCGTCGCCGGCGTGCCGATCAGGCCGGCCAGCGTCTCGCCGGTCGTGGCGAGATGCCGGTCGATCCGCTCCAGCCAGTCCTGCAGGACGCGGAAACTCGCAGGGAGCGGGTCGCGCAGGTGCTGGCCGGCCCAGTTCCAGCCCCCGTCCGTGACGGTCAGCCGGATGGAGCGACCCTGCTTCTCCTCGGAGAGGTACCGCCCGGAGACCAATGCCCTGCGATCGGCGGCGTCGACCTTGGGCACGACCTCGCTCTGCAGGGCGCTGCCGTGCTTGCCCAGCAGGCACCAAAGGATCAGCGCCTGCTTCGGCGTCGGCGTCTGGCTCATCGGATCGAACCCCTCATGTCGCGTCCATCGGTAGGCTGCGGAGCCGGACGACGGAGCGGATCTGCTCGATGGCCCGTCGAAGATCGGCCTCGACCTGCTCGTTGGTGATCCGCAGCACGAGGTAGCCCGCCGTCAGCAGGGTATAGTCCCGGTGGCGGTCGTCGGCGTATTTCGCAGCGCTGCGGTGCTCGGGGCCGTCGAGTTCCACCACGATGCGGTGCGCGCGGCAGAGCAGGTCGACCCGCGGCGGCTGCCCCCAGCCGCCGACGGGCACGGCTTCGTTGCAGCAGAACAGACCGCGCAGTTCGGCGTCCTGCTGCAGGGCCGTCTCCACCCGCTGCTCGATCGCGCTGGCGGGATGGGCCTTCGAACGCGGCGGGAGGAAGCGCTCGGCGACCGAAGGACGCTCGCCCACGATCTCGCAGGCGCCGT
This sequence comes from Methylobacterium bullatum, assembly GCF_014845095.1. Lineage (GTDB taxonomy): Bacteria > Pseudomonadota > Alphaproteobacteria > Rhizobiales > Beijerinckiaceae > Methylobacterium > Methylobacterium bullatum. The sequence continues at coordinate 7,167 of NZ_NKUG01000075.1, forward strand.
AGAGGATGCGATCGTAGGGGGTGGAATCGGGCGGCCAAGCCGGCAGCGCCATGACGATGGCCGCGCCGTGGCCCCTGCACCATTCCAGAGCCTCGATCACCGGCGCGGCGCGGGCCGGCGATACGGGATTGATCTCGCCGATCAGGACGACGCCGGACGGGTCGATCGCGTGCAGCAGCTGAACGAACTGGAGTTCCCGCGCGGCTTCGCGGAACCGGGGTGGGTGGCCGGCGCCGGCC
>NZ_NKUG01000076.1 GCF_014845095.1 Methylobacterium bullatum
CTCTTAATCAGCGGGTCCAAGGTTCGAACCCTTGTGCACCCACCAAATATCTCGCTGAAATCACTACACTTTCTCAAATCTCAGATAGACCGGTTAGCGCCGGTCGGGCGCTCGGTCGGGTGATAATGCCCCGGCTTCGAGCTTTCGGATAGCCGAATCTGCCATCGCCGGATCTCGATTCAGGTAGCTCGAATCGAGGATTGAGCCCACGTCACGAAGCGAATGACCCGTGATTGTCGCGATCTCCGGTTGCGTGCATCCTGCAACGGCGAGGCGAGTCACGGCAGTCCCGCGAAGATCGTGGAAAGTCAGTCCAGTCACATGGGCAGCCTCGCACGCCTTCCGCCATGAGGTACGGAAGCCGTCACTGGTCCAAGGCTGCCCCTTCGAGTTGAGGAGGATCGTTGTGCCCTTTCGCTCAGTCGCATCAAGAGCTTCCCTCAAGGGGGCGCCGACCGGGATATCAATCGCCGCATCCGTCTTGCTCTGGCGGAGTCTGATTCGCCCGCCGTCGTATGCTGCCCATCGAAGGATGAGAAGATCGCCCTGTCGCTGTCCGGTCCAGAGGGCCATGATCAGAGGAAGTTTTAGATGCGCGGGCGCGCTGGATAGGAATGCCGCCTCGTCGGCGGCCGTCCACACATTCGCACGGCGATTCGCCCGGTAGAGCCGACCGCCCGCGACGCAGGGATTCACAGGGATTGCCCCGCGATTTAGAGCCCATGAGAGGATGCGCGCCAAGACGGTCCAGGCATAGTCAGCGCCTCGGCGCGACTTCAGCCCAAGCCGGTCGCGCCATGCGAGGAAGTCGCCGCGCGTGCGTCTGTCCGTCAGGGCCTCAACCGGGAAATCGTGGAATTCGAGTTCGATCACTTTGATGTATCGGATGTACTCACGGCGCGTTGATTCGCTCAGATCCCGAAAATCGTTGCTCGCCTGATAGTCGTTCATGACCGCGAGAAGCGTTCCACGGGCAGGCTCTGCCTTCCTCGATACCGCTGCATTGTAGCTGGCGACGAATTCGGCTGTTCCGGGCTTTCCTTCAAGTCGAGGACCGCCCTTCCATGCGTACCAATAGGTGCGCTTCGTGCCGTCGCTGAGCACTTTCGTCTTGGAATTGATGCCCTTAAGCCGAACGCGCATCGCGCTTTGCCTTCCATGTATCATACGTCGAATCAGGTCCGGCCGGGGCATCGGAAGCCGAGTGAATCACGATGCGGTCATCCGTGAGTTCGATACGGCCGACCTTCAATCCAGCCGCCTTCGTCGCCTTGAGGGCGCGGGTGAGGTCGGTTTGGCTGAAGGTCGGCCGCTTGCGGGGCATGGCTTAGAACGAACCGTTCAAGCGGACGGCGACCGTGCCGCTCTGAGCGGCGACGGTCTCGACAGCGACGCCGATCTTCGTGTTGCCCGATGCCGTCTTGGTGACGAGCTTCGCGGCCGCATCCCAATAAAGGGGATCACCCACAGCCATCACCTGAGCGGAGACCTTCGGCAGCGTGAAAACGCCGACCGTCACCAAGTCGAGATCTTCGCCGATAGCGGCGTCACCGGCCGCGACACCGAACATAGCGCCGACGAGCAGGCCGTTGCCCGAAAGAACACTGACGGGCGCGAGCAAGGTGATGTTCTCACCCCGTTGGACATGGTTCTTCATCTCAAAGTCCTTTCGATGTTCTGAAAATGATCGCGGTCGGCGACCGTCTGTCGAAGCTCTGGATCTCGCGATTTACTGCGATGATCGCTTGAGCGATTTCGGCGTCGGATCGATAGACGACCCGCTCGCCGTTCTGGTCTTCGAACTCGCGGACGCTGCCCATGCGGGCTTCGATCAGCTTTTCTCGATAGACGTGGAGTTGGGCGAGCGAGATCGTCACAGCGGACTACCCGGCGTCTTCGGCGTCCGGTTCGCACCGCGCCAATCAAGAGCGCCCGCGCCGAAATCGAGCACCGCGCGGAACTCGACGCCGAGAACGTCCCACCCTTCGCGAGAGGACACCTGAACGCCTTGAGCGGAGGACAGGTAGGCGATTTCGAGGACGGGCAGGACGGCCGGATCTGCGAAGACGTACCAGCTACCCTCGGGCAGGCGGGGATCAACCAGAAGCGTCAGACGGCCGGCGAATGGGTTGACGGACGAGGCATCCGGCGCGGCGAGCAAGGTGAGAACCTGTTCCGCCAGCGTTTCGAGTTCGGCCGAGACGACGAGGAACTTCGGGGCCGCGTTGATGGGCGTCTTACCGTCCGTGCCCTTCTGCATCCGCATCTGAAGCCGCGAGGCGTCCAGGGCGGCAATCAACAGGGTCGTGCTGTCCAGCGCCGATGCAGCACCGACGTTGCCGTGGCTGGCGTGGAACAGCGTCCGACCGTCGCCCATCACGGGACCGGCCCCGTTGGCAGCCGTCAGAAGACTGACGAGAAGCAGGGCTTCGGTCTCGGCGGCAGCCCGGCCGGCAGCCTCGCCCCAATCGCGAAATGCTCCCAAGTCGTCGTTGATGATGGCCTTGCGCGACAGCGAGAACATTGAAGCATAGGTATCGAGTTCCAGCCCTTCGACAGCCTCGCCGCGCGTTGTATGCTTGATCTCGCCGGCCTCGGTTACTTTCTGCAACGGCCCGACCTCGCCGAGACGGAGGCGGCTTGCACGGCGGAAGTCAGTGAGCAGGCTCTTGCGGGCGAGCTTCTTCAACTGCGACTCGGCTGCCGTGTAGGCCGGCAACAGAGTCCGCGCGCCGACGCCCGTCAGTAGATTCTGAAAATCGGAGGTCGTGTGCATCGCCGCCCGGAGAAGCGTGTCCTGATCCATGCCGACCATGCTGAAACCGCGAAGGGCGAGGATGGCGCGGGCATGATCCGTCAGACGGTCGCCCATGAAGGCGCGGGCGTGGTCGGGCGGGGCCGTGCCCATGACGCGGGCTGCGACGGCATCCGCACGGCGGCTCAGGATCACGGCAGGGTCGTCGCCCGATGGGCCGTTCTGTTGCGTGCGGATCGGCCCGACGTTGCGTGCCTGCATCGCCTCGAAAGCGGCGGCACGGGCAGAGTTCACGTCGGCGTCGGCGTCGATCTGAGCATCTGCCCAATCGGTCGGAAGACCGGCCCGTAGGGCGATGCCACGGATTGCCGCGCGGTTTGCGATGCGAGGATCGGGAGCCGGGACCGGCGTCGGCAAGCTTTCGGTGTTCTCGATGATGTCGGGCATTGCACTTCTCACGGTTGCGCCCGGATCTGCCGGGACGGGGACGAAGGAAACTTCATGGACGGTCCAGGCCGTGGCGGTGCGAGTGCGCTCGCCGGTTGCCGGGTCCGTACCGTCGCGCCATGTGCCGACGCGGTATCCGACGCTGACGCCTCGCAGCGTGCCTTCGGCGATGCGCTGGACGATCGAGGCCACGTCATCGGCGGCGCTCAGCCGGATCGAGGCGAGCAGTTCGCCATTCTCGATCCAGGCCCGTGTGATGATCCCGATGACATCGCGCCCGCCGTTCTGACGGTGCGAATCGAGCACGGGCACGCCATGCAAGGTCGCGGGAATGAAGCCTTGGATCTGAAGGCTTTCGAGGAACGTCCCACGCTGATCCCGGCGACGGACTGCAGCGCCCGTGCTGATCACGGCGGTGACGGTGCGGGTCGCCTCATCGAACGAGTTCGCGCGAACGGGCGCCCGTCTGACAAGCAGCGGATCTTGCGGGTCTGCCGAACTCGATCGCGTCAGCGACGGTTCGAACGATGTTTCAGTTTCAATCAGCAACGGTCTGTTCCTTCGGTTTGGCAGGGGTTGCGACGGTGACGAAGGTCAGGCCCAAAGCTCGCTCGCGCTCCCGGTCGGCCGCGATCTCGGCGTCCAGAACTTCGACATCGTATCCAAGGGCTGCCACGGCTTGGCGGCGCGACATCAGACCGGCCGCAAGCATCGCCTGCGTCGCCTCGGCGTCTTTCAAAGGATCGACCCACGGCATCGCCGGGGGATACCAGTCGACGCCAAGCTCTTCGTCGGGCTCGATCTCACCCGAAAGAATCGCTACCGTCATGACACGGCGCCAGATCGGATTGAGCATTTGCGGTATGACGGTCTGGTACTGGATCTGCTCGATGCGCTGACGAAAAGCGACGAGGCCCGCACGGAGGGAACTGTAATTTGCCCCGCGAAGGTCGCCCGTTAGAAGATGTTCGGGCACGCCGAGACCAGCAGCGACAGCACGAAGGCCCAACTGCGAGAGTTCGATTGCCTGCTGGACTTGCTGAGGCGAAGAAAACTTGATGTCATACCCGGACGGCAACACCTTTAGCGTGCCGGGCTCTAGTCCCGCCTCCAAGATGTTGCCGGCTTGATCACCCTCGAATGCGGTGCCTGTGCCGTTCTGGTCGTAGAGGAAGCCGGCGTGCATCGCGGAGATCTTGGCAGCCACAAGCAAAGCGTCTTGAAGCTGATCGTTCTCCGACAGATTCAGCAGGACGGGCGCCAACCAAGAGATGCCGCGCACCTGACCCGCGCCCATGGGCTGAAACAGATGGATCACGTCTTCGGCGGGAATACGCACGGGCGGCGCGTAGGTCGCATAGAGATCTGTCGGTCGACCTTGCAGGACGTGATAGGCGACCCGCCGCCCATGGGCATCGAACTCGATCCCGGCGACGATCCGGCGACCGTCGCCGAGTTCCAGCGTATGACTTTCGTCGACCATCTCGGCCGGGATCTGCCTGAGCCGTAGACCTGCAGGCGTGAGTTCTAGATGGATGAACGCTTCGCCGTCGACGATCATCGCCCGGACGGCGGCTGCCTGGATGCCGTAGAAATCGGTCAGCCCGTCCGCATCGGCGTTGGCTGCCCATGCGGTGAGACGGGCGTTGCGCTGTCGGCGGATCTCAGGATCGGCATGGGCAGCCGATGGGACGATGCCGGTCCCGGCGAGGGCGGTCACCAGCGCGTTGATACCAGAAACGGCCCAACCGTTGTTTCCCCCCATGTAGCGCGATCGACTGCGGACAGGCCCGGCAGCCGCCAGAACCTCCGGCCCGATAGGACCGAACGACTGACGACGGTCCCAGCGCCGCCCGCCGCCCGCCGCGTCGAAGCTGCGCACCTGGGACGGCCCGCCGAGAAGACGGGTCGCGAGTTGCTTGAGGCCGGCCAGCGCGCCCATGGCTTAGTTGCCTGCCGGGAAGACGTGACGACGAAGAGACATGAGGGCGTGCGAGACGACGCACTGAATCGATCCAACAGGAACGATATCAGTCGTGCCTCGCAATTCGGGCCGGCGCCAGATGGGACTGAAGTTTACATTTCCGAATGCAGTATTAATGAAGCGTTCCTGAGTTTCGACATGACGACGAAACTCGATCTGCAGCACCCAATGCTCACCCTTGAACACTTCACGGAGGGCTTGGCTCATCGGATAGTATCGCCCGACGCCCGCTTCGATTTGCTTCTCGCCGCAATAAGCGTAAGCCTGCAAGCTGGCGTGCTGCAGAACTTCAGTATCGCTTACACCTAAGTCCTGAATATTCGAAAGGATCTTCGCGGTTGCGAGATCAGGCAGAGCAAACATGTTCGCCTTGCCGACGCTACCACCAGGCGCCCGAACGTGGATCAGGCGCTTGTTCGCATACGAAACGACACGCGACCGGGCGACGGAGAAAGGTACGCCGTCGGCCTCAATCTCCTTCGCGATCTCGCCGACCGTGAAATACGGCCCCGGCTCGTCGCCGGTCATCAGTACGGGAATCCTGGGATCGCTTTCGTGGTCGGTCATTTCGGTCGCTCCTATCGCTGACCGCTTCTAACCGAAGATTCAAACCGAAGATACAAAATTCGGTTATTGCCGGATCGGTTTTTTTAGTGCAGTACAGTCTTCGGCACGGCGGATTGCCATCCTGCTATGTCTTCCTTGTTTGTTTTGCAACAAATGAAGCCCGGACGCCCCTAAAAAGGTGTCCGGGCTAGTTCATTTTTAGGCTCTTCGATCTAGCCACGCCGAGCGAATGGTATTGCTGGACTTCTTGGAGACGACGATCTGCGAGAGTTCTGCTTCTCGCCGATCAGGATCGAGCGTCAACAGACCTCTCGCCGCGATGGCGTAGACGAAACAGTCAAGGCACTCCGCTCGTCGGCCGGATATTCGTTCGAACACCCGTTCGGGCCGTCCGCTTCGGTATCGAACAACCCGACGTTCTGACGTAAGCTCTTCGAAGTAGCGCGGTTCAAGACTGTCGCTGAAGCGAATATCTCGACCTCTCGACAGACGAGACAATAGCTGCGCCTTCAGCGCATCGACTCCGACGAGGAATAGTGGAACGCCCTTCGCTTGGCTCTTCTGAATAGCCGGTCGCTGGAAGCCTGAAACACCTTTGCCCGACATGATCTTCCGATTGAAGCGCGGGCGCGTGAAGCCGTAGACGGCATCGGTCACACCGCCGTCGCCGGAGTCGATCACGGCAGCGTCGACACCGATCGTTCCGCCCAGAGGATGCGGCCAACGGCTTTTCAACAGTTCGTCGAGTTCATACCAAGTCGTGTTGTCGAGCGGGCTTCCCCATATCACCATGTGGGCAAGTACAAAGGTCTCGGTTCGCGAATGTCCGAGGAACGTTAACTCAAGTCGATCATCTTGAACGTCAATGCCTGTCGTCACCATGAGGATCGGTGCCGGGATCTCATCTAAGCCGAACCGTTCACGGCGCGAGGCAAGTCCGGCCTCGTCAAGCTCCTCTGCTGACTCCCGCCATCCTTGGGCGAGGATCGTATTGACAAAGGTTTGAAGCTTGTCGGGATGCCCGGTTGCAGCGACGAATTCCGTGGCGAGTTTTGCCCATGAGGCATTCGCCAGACACGAGACGAGGGCGTTCAGTCTGAAACCTGCGTGACCTTTGACTTCCGGTCTCGTCGCCCGCCAACGACCGGCCTCGACCATTTCGGGCTTATACTTCTCGTCAACGATTTCTTCACAGTGCGGGCAGCGGAAAGCCGCCGTCTCAGGCCGACCGGTAGCCCATTCGATGTGTGCCCATTGGATCTCCGAGAAGCTTCCGCACAGCTTGCAGGGCACTTCGAAGACCCGCGCGTCACTTTGGGCATAGGCGCGGAGGACATTCGACGTTTCCTCATGCACGGGCGTCGAGCCCATGATGATCTTTCGGTTTGCGAAGCTAAGGGTGCGTCGCTCAGCGAGGGTGATCGGATCGCCTTCCTTACTGACTTCCATCCCGTCGACTTCATCCATGAGCAGGATGCGGACGTTGTGCCGTCTCAGGTTGCGCGGCGATTTGGCGGCTACGATCTTCAGTGAACCGCCGGGGAAGCGTCGGGACGAGAGTGTATTGCGGCCGGTCTCGTCTGCTTCGGCGGAAAGCAGCCCATGAAGACAAGGGGTTGCCTCGAATATTGGTTCTAGGTCGGACACCGTGTAATCGCGGCAATCTGCTTCGGTCGGCAGAAGTACCAGAATCGGAGACGGTTCGTTGGCGACGTAGGACGCAACGGCGCCCGACAGAATCGTTGAGAATCCGACGCGAACCGGTTTGACCAGCGACACGCGCTCAACGGCAGGGTCCGTGATCGCGTCGGCGATCTCCCGCTGATACGGCCACAGACGAACGCGGCCGGGCAGCGCGGACACGGCTTCGGGCAGGCGCATCTCGCGCTCGATCCATTCGGATAACGGCATGCGGGGCGGCGGGATCAGCGCCCGAAAGGCGCGACGGCGGACCTCTTCAATCGCGCGCATCGCCGCCCAACTCCGTCAGCACGTCGCGGATCTCACGATCCAAAACTGAAACATCGGCCTGCGGGAGCGTGCCCAAGCGTTGCTGGACCCGTGACGGGATCGACAGAAGCGATGCGCGTAGGTCGCGGAGGATCGATGCCCATTCGGTCTCGACCTGTTTCGCTGGGATCAGTTCTCGCCGCGCCGCCTGATTCTTGAATTCGAGCGCATCCGCCTGTTCGCGTGCCAGCCGGGTTCGCTCGTCTGTGAGGCTGACCGTCGTCGTTCGACCGGCAGCGACGGTGCGGAGATGGTCGATGTACGACCGCACGCTGGCGTCACGATCGAACTCGCCGCGCCCATGCTTCACGATGATGCCACGCGACGCGAGATCGTTGAGCGTGCGGACGTTGAGGCCCAAAAGTGAAGCGAGATCGGGACCGCTCACTAGAGGCCCGCTGACGGCCTTCGCCGCGTCCAGGCAAGTCCGGTCGTCTGGATCGGACGAAGGGGCCTCAGGGGCGTCCCTTTCGTCGCCGATCACGTCCCAAGCGGTCAGGTGGAACGTCTGAGGCACGTTTGCAGCGTTTGAAAGGGCCTCAGTGTCCCCAGGAATGACGCCGATCACGTCATAGACGGCAGGATCAAACATCGGACGAGCGCCCTTTCTTGAAATTTCGAAGAAAATGACTTTGAGCGGCTCTTCGCCCCCGCAGGCGGCATGCGGGCAGAGGGACCCAAGATGTTTCAGGTTCAGGGCCGACGAGGCACGCGGTAGCCGGGCACGAAGACGCCTCACTGCCGGCCGCTGCCGGGTTCTGCCGGGAAGTTCGAGAGATCCCATCAGGGGTGCGCGCGCCTGCACGCGTATACGTTCGTTCGAACAAGCCGGCAGAACCCGGCAGTGGCCGGCAGTGGAAGGTCATTCCAACCACCCGACGTACCCGACGCAGATTGAGCATTTCCAATGGGTTAGGGAGCATCGCCCGACGCAAATCAGTCGAACAGGGCATCTCGGCCTCCCTGTTTGACCGTGATCCCTTTGAACCCGCGCCCCTGGACGGCAGCAGTGTTCCGCACTGGCGTGAAGCCGCGCTGTTGCAGCCGATCGGGGAAGGTTTTCGTTTTCGAGCCGGGATCTTCACCCGCCCGATGGGCAAAGTTGAACCACGAATTCCAAAGCTCCTCGGTCGTCGAAGCGACGAGTTTCCCGACTTCGCAGCAATCGTCGATCCAAAGTTGGAACGTGTCCTGCGTCTCGAAGTATGCCTGCGTGGTCGCCATCACGACTTCGGGCCGAACGAGCCCATTCTCTTGCCAGTCGAGGCATCCCAGGATCGCCCATGAGAGGATGCCGGGCCATTCCGCGCGCAATCGTGCCTTCAGCGTGTCGTCGGGCCGTGCGGGCTTGTGATCGAACGGGAGGACGTTGAATCGGCGCTTCACGGCGGCATCCACGTCGAGGATCGCCGGCCGATGGTTGCCGATGATCGTCAGCTTGAATTCCGGTTTGAACTCGAAAGAGTCCTGCCGCATGAATCGGGCTGTGAGTGTGTCGCCGCCGGTCATCGCCGTGATGCGCTGTTGCGCCCACGCGCGGCCTTGTTCGGTCTCGGATGCCCGCGCCATTCGTGCGCCCCGTAGACGGGCGATCTCTTCCGGGTGCCGATCGAACTTGGATGCGCTCAGGGTCTCGGTTGCGACGTTCGTGCAATAGTCGCCCATGATGTCGCCGAGAGCGTTCACAGCCGTGCTCTTGCCGCTACCGCCGGGTCCATGGACGAAGAGCAGGGATTCTTCCCGCGTGTCGCCGGTCAGGCTGTAGCCTGCCCATTGAGCGAGAAAGCGGATCGCGCCGTCATCGTCCGCCAGGGCCTCACGAAGGAATCTTATCCATGTCGGGCAGTCCCGCTCCGCATCGAACCGATCGAGCGGTATCGGAGCGACGGCAGTCGACTTCGTGAGCATGTCCTCTTGGCGACCGGGACGCAGAACGCCCGTGTGAAGCTCCACCGTGCCGCCGGGCGTGCAGAGAAGCCACGGATCACGATCCCAGACACTACTCTCGACCGCGAACACACGATCAGCACGGGCAAACCTCTCAACGCCGCTAGCCGATGAGGCACGCGACAGCGATTTGGCATCCCTGTTCTTCGGATCGTCCGCCAGCATGGCGCGACAGGTCTCGCGGCACCAATCGAAGGCAAGCTGCGTCTCTTCCCGACGCCATCGCTGCCCATCCCAGGCGAGCCATTTGCTGGCTGTGTGGCAGTAGCGAAGACGATCACCATGTAGTGCGGCGAAGTTGCGGGCAACGCCGTCCTCGGTGAAGCTGAATGCCTCTCCTACCGCGCCGCTCGACTTGTCCCAGGTGCGTTTGAACTGCCGATCGTCCTTCGCCCATTCGGCCAAGTCGGCATCCTTTTCGATGGCAGAACGGAAGTTCTCGACCGTGCCGCGATGCCGCCGGATCTCGCAGGCGACGGCATAGGCCCGACCGCTGCGAGACGTGTCGCCTTTCGCAGCCGGGTGATCGCTCTTGGCGGGTGACGACGGAAACACGTCGAACAATGTATCCACGGGAGAAGTCGACGTGCCGATGAAGGCGGGACCGGCAGACTCGATCAGCCATCGCAGGTCGGACAATTCGATGAGTCGCAGGTCGTCGAACTGGCCGATCGGATCTGAGCCAAAGGTTTGAGGATTGATGCCTTCGCTCGTCACCGCGAAGTAGCGCCCGCCTAGGTACAGAGCGATCTCGCAATGGTTGCCCTTTGACCACGACTTCCCAAGTTTGCCGCCTAGCATCGTCTGTGCGGCGGGCAGATCCGATGACCGGCAAAGGAAGAACAGCTTCACGCCGACATTGCTCGGCGAGACTTCCGAATAGGAGTTGAAACGACGGACGATCTCGGCTGCCCATGGGAGAAGCTCGCCTGTCGTTGCATCCCGGCATGAGTCGAGATCGATACCGCCGATAAGCACCTGGTCGTGAAGCCCAAGCTGGACGCCGACGCCTCCTTGTCTCCCACGGGCCTTGCCAGCCTGTGCAGCGGCTTCCTGCTTCGTCAGCCACGTCGTCGGGTCGCTGGCCTTCGCCGGCCGTCCTGAGACCCCGTAAGGGACCTTCGTTGGCTTGCCGTTACGATCCTGCGTCAGCCACGAGACCCACCGACGACTGTCCGCCAGACGGTAGAGGGTGAGGGATTTGAGATCCGATTGAAGCGGCGCGTTCATGACAGCGCCTCCCCGCGAACAAAGGCTGCAAGGCATTCGCAACCGACGCCTCTGACGGCCTCGTAGATCGCGACGCAGCGCGCCTCGGTTACGTCGGTCTCGTCGTCGGCTTGCGAGGGGAACAGCACCCGCAGGCGCGCACCGGGTTGAACCTGACGCACCACGACGAACCATCGCAGCCCGAACGGCAGCACGCTCGCACCGAACTCGGCGATCTCGGCTGCCGATGCGATGCGGACTCGACAGGTGCGGCCGAGATGACGGGCGAAGAAGAGCCGGTCAGCCTCCACGACCCTATCGACCGATCCGGCTTGCTCGTCTTTGCCGGTGTGATACAACTTCTGTCGGGCTGTCTTCTCAACGCCTTTGATCTCGCCGTTCTGGGCTCCAACCCCCAGAGCGGCGTTTCCATTTCTGATCCCAGGCGGTCGATTTCCGGTCGGATTTTTCCTCGTAACCCATTGACGCTTCATCGCTGCTTTCCTCCTTGTTCGGAGAAAAAGCGCAGTGTTTTCAGACCCTAAGGACGAGACTCTTAATCAGCGG
>NZ_NKUG01000077.1 GCF_014845095.1 Methylobacterium bullatum
CTCCCGCCCCTCGACCTGACCCAGGCGAGCCTCCGCTCCACCGTCATCCTCGATCGGGACCGCCATCTCCTGCGCCCCTTCGCCACCGCCGATGGGCGCTGGCGGCTGCCGGTGACGGGGGCGGATGTCGATCCGCGCATGCTCGCCATGCTGAAGGCCTACGAGGACCGGCGCTTTGCCGACCATCCCGGCATCGACCCCGCCGCGACCCTGCGTGCCGCGTGGCAATGGCTCCGGCACGGCAGAATCGTCTCCGGGGGCTCCACCCTGTCGATGCAGGTGGCTCGCCTCGTGGAGCCGCGGCCCGAACGCTCGCTCAGCGCCAAGCTCCGGCAGATGGTGCGGGCGGTCCAGCTGGAACGCCGGTTGGGGAAGGACGGCGTTCTCGACCTCTACCTCGCGCTCGCGCCCTATGGCGGCCCGGTGGAGGGCTTGCGGGCGGCGAGCTTCGCCTATTTCGGGCGCGAGCCCGCCCGGCTCTCCTTCGCCGAATCCGCCCTCCTCGTCGGCCTGCCCCAGGCGCCCGAGGTGCGCCGGCCGGATCGTTACCCCGCCCGCGCGCGTCAGGCGCGCGACAGGGTCCTCGACATCGCCGCCGCGCGCGGGGTCATCACGTCCGCCGAGGCGAAAACCGCCAAGGCCGAACCGGTGCCGGACCAGCGAAAGCCCTTCCCGATGCTGGCGGCCCATGCGGCGGAAGCGGCTCTGGCGGCCGATCCCGACGCGCGGGTCCAGCGCCTCTCGCTCGACGGGCGATTGCAGGCGAGCCTCGAACGGCTGGCCGCCGAGCGCGCCGCCGCCATGGGGCCGGGCATCTCTGCGGCGATCCTCGCCATCGACAACCGCACCGGCGCGGTGATCGCGCAGGTGGGGAGCGCCGGCTATCTCGATGCCAGCCGCTCCGGCGCCATCGACATGACGGGGGCGATCCGTTCGCCCGGCTCGGCCCTCAAGCCGTTCATCTACGCGCTGGCCTTCGAGAACGGCATCGCCCATCCCGAGACCCTCCTCGACGACCGGCCGGTGCGCTTCGCCGGCTCCTACGCGCCGGAGAATTTCGATCTCAGCTACCAGGGCACCGTCACGGCGCGGCGCGCGCTCCAGCTTTCTCTGAACGTGCCGGCGGTGGACCTGCTGGAGGCGGTGGGCGCCGCCCGCTTCATCGCCCGCCTGCGCGGCGCGGGCGCGCGGATCGACCTGCCGCGCGACACGGCACCCGGCCTGCCGGTGGCTCTGGGCGGCCTCGGCATCACCCTCACCGACCTCGCCCGGCTGTTCTCCGGCCTCGCCCGGGGTGGCTCGGTGCCCGACCTGATCCGCCGCCTCGACGGGCCGGCCGCATCGCCCCCGCCGGAGTTGCGCGTCACCGAGCCGGTGTCCGCCTGGTACGTCGCCGATACCCTGCGCGGGGCGCCCCCGCCGGAGAACGCGCTGCCGAACCGGATCGCGTTCAAGACCGGCACCTCCTACGGTTATCGCGATGCCCTGGCGGTGGGGTTCGACCGGCGCGTCACCATCGCGGTCTGGGTCGGGCGGCCGGACGGCAACGCCGTGCCGGGTCTCGTCGGCCGCGTGGTCGCGGCGCCGATCCTGTTCGACGCGTTCTCGCGCTTCGGCGGCGAGCCCGATTCCGTGCCGATGCCCCGCGACGCCCTGGTGACCACCACCGCCGGCCTGCCGCCGCCCCTGCGCCACATCCGCAAGGACGTGCCCAAGACCCTCTCGGCGGCTCTGGGCTCGGCCCTCAAGATCGCCTACCCGCCGGATGGGGCGCGGATCGATCTCGGCCTCGCCGAGCCAGGCCCCGCGCCGAGCCTCGCCCTCAAGGCGCTGGGCGGGGTGCCGCCCCTCACCTGGATGGTCAATAGCCTGCCGGTGGCCGAGAGCGCCCGGCGCCAGTCGGAATGGGCACCGGACGGCGCGGGCTTCGCCAGGATTTCGGTGATGGACGCGTCGGGGGCCAGCGACAGCGTGGTGGTGAGGCTGGAGTGAGGGGCCGGCCCCTTTTCCCTAACCGGGCAGGACGACAACCTTCGTCTTCACCGGCGTCCGCGAATACAGGTGGATCATGTCCTGGCTGAGCAGGCCGACACATCCGCTCGTAATGCCCGAGCCGATCGAGTCGGGCTCGCTCGAGGCGTAGATCGTGTAGAGCGTGTAGGCGCCGTTCTGGTAGAGGTGGAGCGTGCGGGCGCCGAGAGGGTTGTCGAGGCCGCCCGGCATGCCGCGGGCGTATTTGGCCACCTCGGGCTGGCGCTGGATCATCTCCTTGGGCGGTGTCCAGGTCGCCCATTCGGACTTGCGGCCGACATAGGCGTCACCGCTCCACAGGAACCCGGCACGGCCGACATTGGCGCCGTAGCGGGTGGCGGCCCCATCCTCCTCGATGCGGTAGACATAGAAGTTGCCGGGGTCGACGATGATCGTGCCGGGCGCTTCCTTGGTTTCGTAGCGCACCGTCCGGCGATAGTATTTCGGGTCGACCTTCCTGATGTCGGTGGCCGGGATCGGGAATTTCTCGTCCGGCATCGGACCGTAGATCTTCGCCGCCTCGGCGAGGATCAGGCCGTCGGTCGTCGCGCAACCGGCGAGCCCCAGCGCGCCGAACCCGGCGGCCGAGCCGGCCAGGAACGAACGGCGGCTGAGACGCCCCGTCCTGCCACCGAGCCGGGCACTCTCGTCCATCCCGCCGGCAGCGGCCTTCCCAGCGTCCATCGTCATGATTCCGGACTTTCCTGTCCTGTGGCCCGACGGCACAACGCTCCGGCGAACGAGCTGCCTGCCAAGCTGAGTTAACCGACCCCCGACTTGACTGGCAAGCTCGGCACTTCCTCTCTATCCATCCTCTCGAAGCAAGGGGTGGCTCCTGCAACGGCGGCGATCCTCGCGTGCGGCACGTCACGCCCAAGGCGCGCGAATTCGTATGTCCTCCGGCTCGGCCAAGCTTCCGAGCGGCCGAGTGATTCGACGGACGAAGGGGCGGCGGACATGAATGAGGATCGGACATGAGCGGCAGCATGGTCCCGGCGACCGATCCCCTCGCCGTCGCGGAAGCGGCCCTGGCCGACGTCGCTTCATCCCTCGAACCGGCGAGCGCACAACGCCTGCCGCTGGCCCTCAAGCTCGCCTATACGGCCTTCATGGCGGTGCTCGTGCCCGTCTACTGGAGCTGGTACGGGCCGACCAACTTCCTCTATTTCTGCGACGTCGCCCTGCTGCTCACCCTGGTGGGCATCTGGCGGGAGAGCCCGCTCCTCGTCTCCATGCCGACGGTGGGCATCCTGGCGCCGCAGATCCTGTGGGTGGCGGATTTCGTCGCCGAACTCGTGGGCGTGCCGCTCACCGGCATGACCGCCTACATGTTCAAGGCCGAGAACCCGCTGTTCCTGCGCGGGCTCTCGCTGTTCCACGGCTGGCTGCCGTTCCTGCTCGTCTACCTGGTCTGGCGCCTCGGCTACGACCGGCGCGCCTGGGCGGCGTGGTCCGGCCTCGCCATCGCCGTGTTGCTGGTGTGCTTCTTCCTGATGCCCGGGCCGCGCCCCGATGCCGGGCTCACGCCCGTGAACATCAACTACGTCTGGGGCATGAGCGACGCCGTCGCACAGACGATGATGCCGGCCTGGGCCTGGTTCACGAGCCTTCTCGTCGTCATCCCCCTCGTCCTGTGCGGGACGACCCATCTCGTCCTGCGCTGGCTCATGCCGGCGCCGGCCAGGCGGTAGAGCCCCATTAGCTCCCGGATTTCCGCACGGCGTCGGAGACGGTGATGGGCTTGGGCAGCAGACCGAGGCGGTGGAACGTATCGGCCACCTTCTGCTGATCGGCGATCACGGCCGCGTCCAGCGGAGTCACGCCGTAGGTCAGGCGCTTGAGGGCCACGGTGAGGACCGGCGCCGGGATGCCGATGGCGGGGGCCAGTTCGGCGGCCACCGCGTCGGTGTTGTCCTTGGCCCAGGCGTCGATCTCGCCGATCGCGGCGAGGGTGGTATCGAGCGCCTCCTTGTTCGCGTCGGAGAACCGGCGCGTCGACAGGTAGAACTGCCGGTTCGGCACGATGTCGGTGCCGTTGACGAGGGTCCGCGCGCCGGTGGTCCGCTCGCCCGAGGCGAGGAAGGGGTCCCAGATCACCCAGGCATCGACGGCGCCGCGCGAGAAGGCCGCGACCGCGTCGCCGGGCGCGAGGAAGACCGGCGTCACCGCCTCGTAGGGCACGCCGGCCTTGGCCAGGGCCTCGACCAGGAAGTAATGGACGTTCGAGCCCTTGTTCAAGGCGATCTTCTTGCCGCGCAGATCGGCGACGGTCTTGATCGGGCTGTCCTTGGCGACGAGGATCGCCTCGCCCAACGGAGCCGCCGGCTCGTGGGCGACGTAGAGGAAATCCGGGTTGTTGGCCTGCCCGAAGATCGGCGGCGCCTCCCCGGCCGAGCCGAGATCGATGGCCCCGGCATTCAACGCCTCCAGCAGCGGTGGCCCCGAGGGAAACTCGGCCCAACTCACCCGGTAGCCGAGCGGCGCCAGCTTCTTCTCCAGCAGGCCCTTGCCCTTGAGCAGGACCAGCGTGCCGTATTTCTGGTAGCCGATGCGGATGACCTTGTCCTCGGCGCGCGCCAGCAGCGTACCGAGGATCAGGAACGCGAGGGCGGTGAGGAAGGCGAGGGTCGTCTGCCGAGGCGGGGAGAGGGTGCGCGCGGTGGAACGGGGCATGGAATGTCCTCGTACAGCGTTTGGAACAGGTGTCCGGTGAGAGCGCCGCCTCTCCCCGCGGGCGGGGAGAACACCGGATGCACCTTGTCGTGCATCCGGTGAGTGCAGGCGAAGCCGGAACGAGGGTGAGGGGGACTCACCGGAAAAACCTCCTTCGGCGTCAGCCCCTTACCGTCGGCTGCCGCCTCGCCGCGAAGTCGACGGAGTCGTCGCGGCCCTGTCCCCGCGAGCGGGGAGAGGCGATGCTCTCCCTCAATGCGCCGCGATGCGGCGGCTGGGGACGATGTCGTTGGCGATGACTTCGCCGAACGGGCCGTTGTTGCGGGCGTTGCTCGGGGGAACGCCGGTGGTGGCGCGAAGCGGCAGCTTCGGGAAGACGAGTTCGGCGAAGCGGTAGGCTTCTTCCAGATGCGGGTAGCCGGAGAGGATGAAGCGATCGATCCCGAGATCGATGTATTCCTTCATCCGGTCCGCCACCTGATCGGCCGAGCCGACGAGCGCCGTGCCGGCGCCGCCGCGCACGAGGCCGACGCCGGCCCAGAGGTTGGGCGAGACTTCGAGCTTCGAGCGGTCGCCGCCATGCAGCGCCATCATCCGGCTCTGGCCCACGGAATCCTGGCGCTTGAGAGTGGCCTGCGCCCGCGCGATGGTCTCGTCGTCGAGGCGCGAGATCAGGCTCTCGGCCGCCGCCCAGGCCTCGCCCTCGGTCTCGCGGACGATGACGTGGAGGCGGATGCCGTAGGAGAAGGTCTTGCCCTTGCGGTCGGCGGCTTCCTTCGCCTTAGCGATCTTCTCGGCGACGCCCGCCGGAGGCTCGCCCCAGGTCAGGTAGACTTCGCAATGCTCGGCCGCGACTTCGATGCCGGCCGGCGAGGAGCCGCCGAAATACAGCGGCGGATAGGGCTTCTGGACCGGCGGGAAGATGAGCCGGCCATCCTCCACCTTGAGATGCTTGCCTTCGTAATTTACCGTCTCGCCGGACATCAGCCCGCGCCAGACATGCAGGAACTCGTCGGTGACGACGTAGCGCTCGTCATGATCGAGGAAGACGCCGTCGCCGCGCAGCTCCACCGGATCGCCGCCGGTGACGACGTTGATGAGGAGGCGCCCGTCCGAAATCCGGTCCAGGGTCGCGGCCATGCGCGCGGCCATGGACGGCTCCTGCAGGCCGGGACGCACCGCCACGAGGAAGCGCAGGCGCTTCGTCAGGGCGGCGAGAGCCGAGGCGATGACCCAGGAATCCTCGCAGGAACGGCCGGTGGGCAGCAGCACGCCGTAATAGCCGAGTTCATCGGCGGCCTGCGCGATCTGGCGGAGATAGGCCAGCGACACGTCGCGGGCGCCTTCCTGCGCGCCGAGGTAGCGGCCGTCGCCATGGGTGGGAAGGAACCAGAGGACGTCGGTCTCTGCGGTCATGGGATGCTCCTGATGTTGTGCCGGTGGAATCGCGCTCGTCCGGGGATCAGACCGGGGCACGGTCCTTCAGCAGATGGTCGAGGATACGGCCTTCCAGCCGCGCGAGTTCGGGGTCGCCGCGCCGGCGCGGGCGGGGCACGTCCACGGTCAGGTCGAGGGCGACGCGGCCCTCCTCCACCACGAGGATGCGGTCGGCCATGGCCGCCGCCTCGGCGACGTCGTGGGTGACGAGGATGGCGGTGAAGCCCTGGTTGCGCCAGATCCGCTCGATCATGTCCTGCATGTCGATGCGCGTCAGGGCGTCCAGCGCGCCGAGGGGCTCGTCCAGGGCGAGCAGGCCCGGCCGGCTGACGAGGGCGCGCGCCAGGGCGACGCGCTGGCGCTGGCCGCCGGATAGGGTCGCCGGCCAGTTGCCGGCCTTGTCGGTGAGGCCGACCTCGGCCAGCACGGCCGCCGCCCGCTCGCGCCGTTCCTGGCGCCGCCCGGCCCCGCCGAGCCCTACGGCGACGTTGTCGACGACCCTGGCCCAGGGCAGCAGGCGCGGCTCCTGGAACATGATGCGCTTCGTGGCCGAGCGCGCACCGGGGTTCTCCAGGTCGATACGCCCGGCGCTCGGCTGTTCGAGCCCGAGGATCAGGCGCAGCAAGGTGCTCTTGCCGCAGCCCGAGCGGCCGACGATGGCCACGAACTGGCCCGCCGGGATGTGCAGGTCGAGCCCCTCGATCACCTGATGGCCGTCGAAGGATTTCGACAGGCCGCGCAGGGTGACGGCGACCCCCGTGCCCGTGACGGGCGCGGGGCGCGTGGCCTGGCGGGCCTGGGGCGCGACGGGAACCTCGCGGGGCGGCGCGAGGGCGGCGTCGGGCGCGCGCAGCAGGGTGGAGGCGGTCATGGACGTCGTCCGTGGGGTTGATCGAAGAACGGGGGCATGTCGCGATGCCCCTCAGATGTTCCGGTAGGCCGGGTTCCAGGCGAGGAACGAACGCTCCAGCAGCCGGGTCAGGGTGTCGGCGATCTTGCCGAGGAGGGCGTAGATGACGATGGCCAGCACCACCACGTCCACCAGCATGAACTCGCGCGCCTGCATCGCCATGTAGCCGAGGCCGGACGAGGCCGAGATCGTCTCGGCGACGATGAGCGTGAGCCACATAATGCCGAGCGCGTAGCGCAGGCCGACGAAGATCGATGGCAGCGCCCCGGGCAGCACCACCCGCAGGAACAGGGTGGTGGGCGACATGCCGTAGACCCGGCCCATCTCCACCAGTTGCGGATCCACCGAGCGGATGCCGTGCAGGGTATTGGCGTAGATCGGGAAGAACACGCCGATGGCCACGAGGAAGAGCTTGGCCTCCTCGTCGATGCCGAACCACAGGATCACCAGGGGGATCAGCGACAGGTGCGGGATGTTGCGCACCATCTGCAAGGTCGTGTCGGTGAGCTTCTCTGAAAGCTGCGACAGGCCGTTGGCGAGGCCGAGGGCGAAGCCGATGCTGCCGCCGATGAGGAAGCCGACGGCCGCCCGCAGGAAGCTGATCCAGAGGTTGGTCCAGAGTTCACCGGTCTTGCTCGCCTGCCAGCCCGCGGCGATCACGTCCGAGGGGGCGGGCATGAAACGGGTGGAGACGAGGCCGGTGGAGGCCGCGGCCTGCCAGCCGGCGATGATCGCCACCGGCACGAGCCAGGGCGTCAGGCGGCCGAGGATGTCGGAACCGAGGGTTGTCTGCCGTGACATGTGTCCAGCCCTTGCTGACTGAGGCTCTGTAGGAGGCGCCGATCTCGGCGCCGTCGGGTGCATCGCCCGGCCGGCGCCCCCGGTCGTCCGAGCGGGCTATCGGTTCGGAGCGGCGAAGGCGGTGGCCGGCGCGGCCTCGAACGAAGCCGAGGGCTTCGCCCGTGCGCCGAGCAGCGCGGCGAGCTGGGCCGCAGCATCGGAAACGCGGCCCCGCACGCCCTCGTCGACGAGGACGCCGTCGGAGAAGTCCGCGTCGCTGCCATAGACCGAGGTCGGGACGGTCTGCGCGCTGAAGAAGCCGAAGAGGGGCCGCAGGGAATGCTCGACGACGAGGGCGTGCCGCGCGCCCCCGCCGGTGGCCGAGAGCACGACGGGCTTGCCCGCCAGGGCCGCCGGATCGACGAAGTCGAACAGGTGCTTGAACAGGCCGGTATAGGCGCCCTTGTAGACCGGCGTTCCGACGATGAGCGCGTCCGCGTTCTCGATCGCCTCCAGGATGCGCCGAGCGGGCAGCGAGAGCTGGTCGCGCGACCAGGCCGCGCCGAGGCCGGTCCCGGCATCGACCACGTCGAACAGGCGGATGTCGGCGCGCAGCCGCGCGCCGGTCGCCTCGGCCACGGCTTCGACCAGCGCCCGCGTCTTCGAGGGACGCTGCAGGTTGGCGCTGAAGCCGACGATGCGCGGAAGCGGGCCTGAGAAAGAGCTGCCTTGAAGGGACATCGAGCGCCTACCGATCGGGTACGGGAATGCGCCGGGGACTTTGATCCGAACGCGCCGTCCAGTCATGGCGGGCCGTCCGGTCATGGAATGCCCCTCGGCATCGTTACCGAAATGTGATGGCAGCGGCGATCCGGGTCAACGAAACGTGCTTTTAAAAGAACGAGGCATGGGAGATCGGTCTTCGGCAAGATGTCCCCGTAGGAGATGAAACTTTCGACTTGGCAATTTCATGCAGAATCACGGCCCATCGACGGGTCCGCCCTGGAAGAACGCTCCACCTGAACCGGACAGGGTTCGGCAAACCGAACGCCGCGAGGCGCTAGACCAATGCGTCGCCATGGCTCGATTGCAGGACGATGGGCTGGAAGGCCCGCAGGAGCGGCATGTCGAGCTTGCCCGTCATGCCGAGCATGATCGCATGGGCCTCGGCATGCGGGAGCGGATTGCGATAGGCCCGCCGCTCGGTGAGGGCCGAGTGGATGTCGCAGATCGTCACGAGGCGGACGAGATCCGGAATCGCATCGCCGGTGAGGCCGGCCGGGTAGCCGCTGCCGTCGAGCATCTCGTGATGATGCCGGACCACGTCGAGCATGGCGGCATCGAACCCCTCCTGCCTGGCGAGCATGTCGGCACCGGCGGCGGCATGGGTGCGCATGGTCGCCATCTCGGCCGAGGTCAGCGCACCGGGCTTGTTGAGGATGGCCAGAGGAATCTTCGATTTGCCGATATCGTGCAGCAACGCGGCTTTCGCGAGGCGCTTCCGGTCGGCCCGGGGAATTTTGAGGTGGAAGCCGAAGGCCGCGGCAAAGCCGGCGACGCTGAGGGAGTGCTGGTAGAGGAGTTCGTCGTAGCGTCCGATCACCTCGAGCCACGCGCGGATGCCACCCTCGGAAACGGCCTCCAGAATGACGTCGGTTCCCGCATCGGCCTCCTCCGAGGAGATCGGCCGATCGGCTTGCGCCGCATGGAACAGGTCCGCCACCACGGAGCAGGCGCGGTGCGCCCTGCCTTCCAATGCGGCGGTCTCGCCGGCGTGACGCGTGCGCAGCTTCTCGCCGGCATCGATGAGGCTGAACAGGAGGGAGAGAATGGTCGGGCGCGGGGTATCGGCCGCCGTGACGCGCAGGGCCGGATTCGCCCTGTCCGGGATGTGGGCGGGCGCATTCGTGAGAACGAGGCAGGGCACGCGCATCGCCAGGAGACGGACCACCCAGGCCGCCGCTACGCCGTCACGGGGATCCAGATCGATGACGGCGACGACGGGCAGGATGGCGGGAGCCGACTGGTCCCCGAGAACGCTGCGGCAGGGCATGATGGTGGTGATGGCGCGCGCCAGCAGTCTCACCCGGTCCGGTCGATCCGATACGATGAGGACGGACTTGTCTTGTGTCACGATCCGATCCGCTTCAGACCGGCAAGGTCTGGGTTCGTGCCCAAACACAGGCGCGCTCGCGAGTTTTACAGAAACAAATCCCTATAAATTGTTTCTTTTCGCAGAACGAACCCGATGCCGTCCGATCTATCATCGACACCTTGGACCGAGATAGTTCTCCTGTCGGAACCATGGCGCGGGGTCGTCCAATCCTGTCGTCCTGGTTAACCGGATGGAATGGAATTTGCTCGCACTCCGCCAGATTGCGAGGCGGTAACTCTCTGTAGAGGCCTTTGGGTTAGTGCTGTCGGGCAGTGAAGGTGGGCGCTCACCGTGCGGCACCTTCCGCCATCGGGAGGAGGATGCTGTGCTCGCGCGGGACTTCAAATCCTTCTTCGAGACATCGAAGCGTAACGGTATCATCCTGTCGTTCGGCGGCGACATCTCGGAGAACGTGCTGTTTTCCCTCGGCGAAGTCCTGAAGCTTCGGATGATCCAGGGTGAGACGGACGCGACCATCGCCAAGCGGGTGTTCTCGATCTTCGTCGAGCAGGCCCAGAACATCATTCGTTACTCGGCCGACAAGCTCCCCGGGGACAAGGCGTCCTGCGGCATGATCAGTGCGGGGATGATCGTGGTCGGCGTCGAGAACGCGCGCTTCTTCGTCGTGTGCGGCAACGAGGTTCCCAAGGCCGATGCCGCCGTTCTGCATGAGCGATTGGACCACATTGCCGGCATGTCCAGCGAAGAACTCAAGCGTTTCTACCGCGAGAAACTGCGCCAGCCCCCCGACGAGGGCAGCCTCGGAGGGAGCATCGGCCTGATCGAGATCGCTCGCCGGTCGAGTGCTCCCGTCGAGTTCGATTTTCACGATCTCGGCGACGAGCGCAGTCTGTTCTGCCTCAAAGCCTATATCTGACGGCGCCCCGGCGATGGACCGCATTCAAATTCCGGCGACCGCCCGATCCCCCGAGGTGGATTTCGACTTCGGAGCCGGCCGTTTCAGGCTGAGCGGCGAATCGTATCCGGAGGATGCCGCGGCCTTCTTCGGCCCCCTGCTCCAGTCCCTGCGGTCCTACCTCGCCCTGTCGGGTCCGGAACCGATCGTGTTCGAGGTCGCCCTCGTCTATTTCAACAGTTCCAGCGCCAAGGGACTGATGAACCTGTTCATGCCCCTCGAGGCCGCAGCCGGCGAAGGCCGTGGCGTCACCATCCGCTGGCTCTACGCCGAGGGCGACGAGACCATCGCCGAGGCCGGGGAGGATTTCGCCTCCGACTTTTCCCATGCACGTTTCGATCTCGTCGAGACCTCGCAGGCGGGGAACTGACACGGATGAAGGCCAAGCCCGGGGTCGTTCCGCCAACCGACCATCCCCCCGTCGTCGGCGACGCGTTCAGTCTGTACGATACCGAGGAAGCGGTCCTGGGGAAGACCGATGGGATGCTGGCGGGGCTCGCGCAGGTCGCGGGCGGCGTCCAGCAACTCGCCGAAGCCTACCGGCGCAGTTATCGCGAGCAGCGCCGCCTCGTGAGGATGAGCGACCGGATGCAGCTCGACCTGCAGAAGGCGAATCACCGCCTCGCCGAGCAGCAACGCGACCTACAGGCCCTCAACGAGGCGCTGTCCGGCGAGATCGAGCATCGGACCCGGCTCGAAGCGAAGCTGAGGCATCTGGCCGATACCGACGACCTCACCGGCGCGGTGAGCCGTCGCCGTTTCATGGAGATCAGCCAGCGTGAATGGCTGCGATACGAGCGCGACCGGATTCCCGCCTGCCTCCTCATGGCGGATCTCGACCGGTTCAAGCGCCTCAACGACGAGTTCGGCCACGCCGCCGGAGACGCTGCCCTCGCCAGCTTCGTCGAGACCTGCCGGAGGCGCCTGCGCAAGGTGGACGTGATCGGCCGCATGGGCGGCGAGGAATTCGCGATTCTGCTCACCGAGATCGGGGCCGATGCCGGGCTCACGGTGGCCGAAGACATCTGCCGCCTCGTCGGGGAAACCGGCGTGGCGTGGCCCGGAGGACCGCTGGCGCTCTCCGTCAGCATCGGCATCGCCGCCATCGAGGGAACCGAGACCTTCGAGCAGACTCTGGGCCGGGCCGATGCTGCGCTCTATGCGGCCAAACATGCCGGACGGGGCTGTGTCCGCCCGTCCCGCGGCCCGTCCGCGGACGGACCGCCGCCATGACGTTCGATCCTGCGGCCGAGGGGGCAACGCCCGCCGTCGCCTCCCCCACCCGCAAGCGCTCCTTGAGGGGAGGCGGTCCCCTGCGCGGCGACGACTTCCTGGAACTGGCCGGTTTCACCGACGTATCGACATCCGCGCCCGGTACGATGCGGCCGGGCGCCCTGCGCGGTTCGGCCCGCGGGCGCGACCTCGACAGTCTGGCGCACACCCTGTTCCTGCGGATCTACCCGGTGATCGCCATCGTGGTGCTGGCGACGCAGGTCGGCATCGCCTGGGTGAACTACAACGACAGTCTCAGGCTCTATACCGAACGGGCGAACCTTCTCGTCGCCCTCACCGCCCAGGCCATCGCCCGACCCGATTGGAGCGAGCGGCCGGACGTCTACACGACCCAGGTCCAGGCCCTGACCCTCGATCCGGCGTTCCGCTTCGTCCGTGCCTGGAACGCGGAGGGCGGCCTGGTGATGTCCATCGGCGAGATGCCGGGGGGACGCGGCATCGAGCTCATCCGGGCCTCCACCGCCATCACCCTGGCGGGCCAGGCGAAGCCCGTGGGAAGCCTGACGCTGGGACTTTCCACCGAAGCCCTGCGCGCCAATGCGGAGAAGCAGGCGCTCCTGGCGGTCGGGGCAAGCCTGGTGCTGATGCTCGCCTTCGTGCTGACCCTGCATGCCAACGTGCGCAAGCACGTCCTCGCCCCCCTGAAGCGCCTGCTGCTCGCCATGCGCGAGGTCGAGCACAAGCGCTGGTCGACGGTGGCGTTCGACGGCGCCATACGGGCCAGCAACGAGATCGACGTGATCTCCTCGGCCTTCAACCGCATGGTGGAGGGCCTGCGCGCCGGCGACGAGGCGAAGCAGCTCCTCTCCGACCTCGAACTCGCCCATGCCAAGCTCGCCGACGCCAACCACCAGGTCATGGAGAGCATCGGCTACGCCCGTCGCATCCAGACCTCCGTCCTGCCCGACCGGATGGCGCTGGCCGGTGCGGGCCTCGATGTCGCCGTGCTGTGGGAGCCGCTGCATCAGGTCGGCGGCGACTATTTCTGGCTGGAACGCCTCGGTGACGTCAGCATCATCGTCGTGGCCGATTGCACCGGCCACGGCGTACCGGGCGCGTTCATCACGCTCATCGTCGCCACCGCCCTCGACCGCGTGCTGCACGAGCGCGGCCTTCGCTCGCCGGCCGAGATCCTGACGGTCCTCGACGAGATGGTCCGCGCCCAGCTGCGCCAGGACGGGCGCGGTTCGGATTCCGATGACGGGCTCGATTGCGGCCTGTGCATCTGGGACCCGGAGGCACGGCGCCTGACCTTCGCCGGCGCCGGCCTGTCGCTCACCACCGTCACGGATGCGGGGGTGACCCGGATCAGGGGGGCCAAGCGGGGACTCGGTTATCCGCGCCAGGGGAGCGAGAGCTTCAGCACCGGGAACGTCATCCTGGATGTGGCGCCGGGCGACACCTTCTACCTGATGACCGACGGCATCACCGACCAGATGGGTATTCACGGTACGCAGCGGCGATTGCTCGGGTATCGCGGTGTCGCGGATATCCTCCTGCGCACCCGCGGGGAGGAACTCGGCCGGCAGATCGGGACACTGGAAACCGAGCTCGCCGCCTATCGCGGCTCCGAGACACCCCGGGACGACATGACCCTGGTCGCGTTCCGCCCTAAACGACAGACGTGACCCACCACTCCGTGACCGAAACGATCGTCGCCCGGTGCGCTGGCACACGCTAAGCCCCACGACAATTCGGCACTATCCACGCCTGCCATTCGAGAGATCGCATCGCAACGCCTCAACCTTGCCGTCATGATGGACGAAGAGAGCTGGTATTCGGGGCGCGGTCTTCGTTTGCCTCTGCTGCGTTTCTACACATTCGAAAAGTCGAGATCGATCATGACACGCTTCCTTGCCGCGTCCGTCTGTCTGGGCCTGCTTGTCGCCATGCCCGTCCAGGCGCAGCCCTCCACCACGGCGCAGCAGCCGGCCCCCAAGCGCATGACCACCGCCATGGGTGTGACGAAGCCGCCGACCTCCACCTTCAACCGGGCCTCGACCGAAGGCGACATGCTCAAGGCGCAGAAGGTCTCCGCCGCCCGCGACAAGGCCTGGGACCGGAAGATGCGGACAACGATGGGTTCGATCTGCCTCGGCTGCTGAGATCCGAGCCCGCGAGGCTCGGTCGATGATCCGGTTCGAGGGCGTCTACCGTCGCTTTGCCGGCGCGGATCGACCGGCCGTCGATGGGATCGACCTCGACATCGCGGAAGGCACGACCTGCGTCCTCATCGGCCCTTCCGGCTGTGGCAAATCCACCACCCTGCGCATGGTCAACCGGCTCGTGGAACCGGATGCCGGGCGCATTCTCCTCGACGGACGCGACGTGGCGGGGGTCGATCCGGTGCGGCTGCGCCGCGGCATCGGCTATGTCCTGCAGGGCATCGGCCTGTTCCCCCACCGGACCGTCGCCGAGAACGTCGCCACCGTGCCAAAGCTGTCGGGCTGGTCCCGCGCCCGGATCGCGGATCGCGTGGACGAGATGCTCGCCCTCGTCGGCCTCGATCCGCGGGACTACCGCGACCGGAGGCCGGACGAACTCTCCGGCGGTCAGCGCCAGCGTGTCGGCGTCGCCCGCGCTCTGGCGGCGGACCCAGCCGTCCTCCTCATGGACGAACCCTTCGGAGCCGTGGATCCGGTAGCGCGTAGCCGGCTACAAAGCGAGATCGGCGAGATACTTCGCCGGCTCAATAAGACCGTCATCATCGTCACCCACGATATCGACGAGGCGATGCGGATGGGGGATCACGTCGTGCTGATGCGCGAGGGCCGGATCGTCCAGGCCGACACGCCAGACCGCCTCCTGGTCGCTCCCGCCGACGCCTTCGTGGAGAGCTTCGTCGGCGAGGACCGTGCTCTGCGGCGTCTCGCGCTGACGCAAGCGGGTGTCGTCGCGGTTCCCGGTGAGGCCGCGGATGCGCCGTCCGTCACGGCCGAGACATCGCTGAAGGACGCCCTGGCGCTGCTTCTCTCCACTGGCGCCGATCACCTAGCGGTGACGGGGAACGGTGCCCCCGCCATTCTGACTCTCACCGCGATCCGGGAAGCCGCATCGCGGCGGACCTGATCGCGCGTTCGTCAAGGCCGAGCGCATTGAGGGAGGATACCCCCCTCACTCCGCCGCGTCGGAGACCCGGAACGTCTCGATTCCCTGCCGCTCCGGGTTGATGGCCGCCAGCGCGCGCTTGGCCGTCTCCAGCGGATGCTCGGCTTCGATCCGCACCGAGGTCAGGTCCGGGCTCTTATAGACGGTGACGATGGTGTCCATCACCTCGGTGAGCGTGGTGCGCTTGTCTTCCGGGGCGGCGATGAGGAGTTGCAGCCCCCAGGCCTGATAGAGGTCCACCAGGGCCTGCGAGTTGCGCACGTCGAGTTTGGAGAAGGCCTCGTCGAGGAGGCAGAGGCCCAGACCGGGATTCTCGTCGCCGGGCCGGTCGCCGGGGTAATAGGCCGAGGCGAGCGAGGCGGCGATGGCCACGTAGAACGGCGCCTGCGCCTCGCCGCCCGAGCCGCGCAGGGCCCGGTTCGACATGGTGGTGCGGTTGCCCGCCTTGTCGCGCATGCCGATCTCGTAGACGAAATAGTTGCGGTAATCGGCGAGCCGCGCCGCGCTCTCGTCCCCGGCGATCAGGGCGGTGATCTCCTCGATGGCGGCGGCGAGCGGCCCCGAAGGCGCTTCCTCGCCTTCCCCCGGCAGAATCGCCTGCGCCGCGTCGGCCGAGCGAGCCACCTCTGTGGCGAGGGCATGCACGGCGGCGTAGCGGCGGTCGACGGTCGCCTCGAACGCGTAGGTCTGGCCGGTGAAGGTCTGGGTGGAGAGGCGTTCGTTCAGGGCGTCGAGGCGGGTGCGGACCCGCTCGAACTTGTCGGCGAGGCGCGTCAGCAGGTCCTCAGTCATGAGGCGGCGCATCTCGCCCTCTGCCCGCACCGCCTGGTCGCGATAGCGCCGCAACTCGTGGCCCGCCACCTCGTCATGGGCGCGGGCGACCCAAGAGAAACCGAAGGAGGCCGGGGCGTCGCCGTTGCCGAGCGGGTTCTCGATCCGCCATTGCACGCAATATTCGGCGAGATCGCGCTCGGCGGCACGGCCTTGCGTGCGCGCCGTCTCCATCGCCTCGCGGGCGGCGCCGCGCGCCGCATTGGCCAAAGCCGCCAGTTCCTTGGATTCGAGACCTGCGGCGTCGGCCCGGGCCTTCGCCACCGCCAGCGGATCGAACCCGGCCGGCCGGACGAGTCGGATGCGGACGGAATCACCGGCGATCCAGCGCGCATGGGCGCTGCGCCTCGCCTGGAGCGCGCCCCGTATCGCCTCCCGCGCGGTGGCGACCTTCGCCTTCAGCCCCGCTTCCTCGCCGAGCAGCGCGTCGCGCTTGGGCTCCAGAACCTGAACCAGTTCCGTGAGATAGGCCGAGCGCTCCTTGGCGAGTTCCTTGATCTCGGCCTCCAGCGCGCCGGTATCCGCCTTCTCCACGGCCTCACGCTCGGTGGTGAGGCTGCGCCGGCGCCCTTCCATGGCGTCGGCCTCCTGGCGCAGGGAGACGATGTCGAGATTCGCTTCCGCGAGGCGGACCCGCAGCATGGCGGCGATGCGGGCGGCCTCGCGCAGCACGCCCGCCTCACCGCGCAGGCGCCGCGCCTCGGCCACCGCGCGCTCCAGGTTCTGCCGTCCCTCCGCCGTGGGGCCGCGGCTGCCCCGCGTCATCATCAATTGGACCGGCCGCACCACGGAATAGGCCATGCCCGAGGTGGAGCGGCCGCTCGGCGCCACGGCGCGGCTCATATGGGCGAGGGCCGCGTCGTTCGGGGCGAGATCGTAGCCCCCGAGACGCGCGGCGAGGAAGGCCTGGGCGTGAGGATCGCGGGTCTCGATCAGCGAGATCGGCCCCTCGTCGTCGCGCCCGCCCCGGCGCCGCGCGGTGTCGGTGGTCTTGACCAGCAGGCAGCGGTAGAACTGGCTCTTGCGGGCTTCGAGATGGGCGAAGGCTTCGTTGAGCCTGTCCGGCTCCACCACCAGGGCCTCGCGGGCGCCGCCGAGCAGGCCCTCCAGGGCCGGCCCCCATTTCGGATCGGTGATCTCGGCGAGCTCGCAGATCGGCGTGGCCTCGATCCCCAGCCGGGCCAGCTCGTCGCGAAAGCCCGCCGTGTCGGAGGAGAGGCGGGCGCCGCCCGTCCGCCCGGTGCCGATCTCGGCCGAGAGGGCCTGCGCCTCCTTCTCCTGGGCCCGGGCGCGCAGGGCCATATCCTCGGCGGCGGTGTCGAGGGGGGTGGCGATGTCGGGCAGGGCCGCGAGCATCTCGATCAACCCGCCGAGGGGGCCGTCGAGGCGCAGGGATTCCTCCGGGGGCGCCTCACGGCGCAGGCCGGAGCGCGAGCACGCGGCCACGATCCGGGCGGCGTCGGGATCGATCCGCTGAATCTCGGAGAACAGGGTGTTGAGCTTGCCCGCCTCCTGCACCATCCCAACGAGGTCGGCGACGCGGGCGGAGAGGTCGCGCTTGTCGCGCGCCAGCATGGCGAGGCCGGCATTGGAGGCGGCGAGCCGCCCCTCCCCCTGGCTCCCGGCGAGCATCGCCTTCTTGCCGGCGATTTCCCCGTCGATCTCGCGCACGAACCCCTGGCTGGTGGCCACACTCTCGCGGGCGATGCGCAGGCGCTCGGCTACCTCGCCGAGCCTGGAGCGGGCGGTCGCGTAATCGAGGATGCGCCGGCGCAGATCGGCGCCAGCGGCGCGCAGATCGTCGAGGGTGGCCGAGAGGCTGGCCTCGGCCCAGGTCTCGTAGCGCTTCAGGATGCGCCCGAGATGCGTGAGCCGGCGCTCCAACTCCTCGATCGTCTCCAGCAGGCGGCGCCAGTTCTCCACCGACTGGCGGATGCGGGCGACGTCCAGGGGCTCCGGTTCGAGCACGAAGGAGCGCACGAAGGCGGAGGAATCGAAGATCGGCTTGAACGCCACGGCGTTGGAGAAGGTGCGCAGGAAATGCCGTGGCTCCGGACTCGACGCCCCCTCGCGCATCAGCGCCAGCAATTCGGCGGTGAAGCGCTCGCCCGACGAGCGGAATTCCTCGAACCGGTCGGCCTGGATGCGCAGGTTCTTGGCGATCTCCGGCCAGGGCGCGACGAAGCTGCCCTCCGCGGTCTCGCGGACGTAATCGGCGATCTCGAAGCGATGGCCGACCGCGATGAAGCGCGACAGCGTGGTCTCGCGGCTGTCCTCGGCACGGGCCGCCAAAGCGAGGCCCACCGAGACGACGCGGCCGGTGGTCTCGTTCTCGAAGACCAGAACGATCAGGGTCTCGCAGGCCTCGCGGGTCGGGCGTCCGCCCTCGGCCGGGTCGCTGATCCAGCCGAGGCAGTAATCGCGGACCGTGCGGGCGCTGCGCCCCGAGGCGGAGGCGTTGAGGGCGAGGCGGCTGGCATTGTTGCCGGCCAGCACCGTTCCAACGGCATCGAAGATCGTCGATTTGCCGGCGCCCGTCGGCCCCACCAGGGCAGCCGCCCCCCGGATGCGGATCTGCTCGCGCCGGATCAGGTACCAGTTGGAGAGGACGATGTCGGTGAGGCGGTACACCGGTCGGGCGGCTCCCTGCGGGGCGTGTCGGTCGCCCGGCATGGACGCCGTCGGCTCGCGATGCAAGTCGGGTCGCAGCGTCACCTCCTATAGGGGCGGGACGGTCCGTCCCCGCGCACCGGAATGTTTTCATGTGAAATCTTTTATTAAGCAGCCCCGATCCCGACCGAAGGCCGACATCGGCGCGTTCGCCGGCCCCGGTGACCCGCTTTCAGCCGTCGTCGTCGAGGCGCGCCGCGGCCCAGGCGCGGACCTGTTCCATCCAGGCATCGGGCGAGAGCACGGCGATGCCCGGTAGAAGCATCAGCGGCGTGATCTTCTCGGCCTTGTCGCGCTCCCCCAGGCGCAGGGCGCCCTTGCGGGCGAAGAGGCGGAGGATTTCGGTGAGGCGCGCCTCCTCCGGCGCCTCGCTCCGGGCGGCGGTGCGGATCGATTCGGCGATGTCGTCGGTGGTGCATTCGACCACGCCGTCGGTGGTGACGCGGTGCGCGCGCAGCCCCTCCTCGTAGGCGAGACGCAGGGCGAGAAGGACGAGGGTCTCGTCCTTGCGCAGGCGTTCGGCCTGGCCGTCGTGGCGCACACCGTCCGGGGGCACGCGCAGGAACACCATCTGGTCGCGGGGCGAAACCTCGACCCCGTATCCGAGGCAGGCGAAGTAGCTCTTGAAGAAGGGCGCGTAGTGCCGGGCAAGCTCGTAGGAGCGCCCGATGCCGGGGGTGTCGGAATAGATGCATTGGCTCTTGAGCAGCACCTGGAGCGCCCGCGTCAGATCCTCCCCGGAGGGCGCGCGCGTCCCCGGAGGCGGAGGCTCGTCGCCGTCGACGATGGCGCGGAAGGCCTCGATCATCCCGACAATCCATGAAGCGTTGAGGCGGAACACCCGTCCCGCCGTGGCGCCTCGTTACCCGGATCGCGGTCCTTTCACAAAGGCCCGGCGTTCATGCCGCCTGCTGGGTCGCCTTGAACAGCGAGAGGCATTGGGTGTCGCGGTGCATGCTCAGGATCGAGGCGCGGTCGATGGACGGATTCTCGGCGAGCACGCGCTGGACCTCCGCCACGACCCGGTCGTAGCGGGAGGGGTCGAAGTTCCGTTCCAGCGGACTGACGGCGATATAGGTCTCGACCACGAGCACGCGCTCGGATCTCTCCTTGCCCACCTCGACCGCGATCCAGGCGGACTTGATCAAGCATTTCCCGGATGTCATCGGCGTATCTCCCGGTATTCCCGCATCTTCGGCGGGCCTTCGGCAAGCATGATCCCCCTTCCAACGTCTGCCAAGTCCGGAAACATCAATGTGATCAGGCGGCGGTCCAAGATCGTCACCGATTGTGACCCGATGCGGAGTTCGTCCCCGCTCAGGCGCCGCGTGGGCGAACCGATGCCGGGCGGAACGCCGGGTTTCGGCGCTCCACCAGGAAGTCCGGGCAGTCGAGCCAGCCGTTGGAGACGCGGCCCGCGACCCGCGAGAGGCGGTAGCGCGTGGTCAGGATGCCGTCGAACAGCACGTCGATCTCGCGCAGGCGCTGGAACACCACGAACTCGTCCACATCCGCCACCACGATCTCGGAACCCCGGACGGCGGGGCTCGCCCCGAGCTTGCGCTCGACGAAGGCGATGACGCGCTCCGGCGTCACCATCACCCGCTGGCGGAAGGCGTCCTTGGCCAGGATGAAGGCCTCGATGGCAGGGTCGAGATGGATCTCCGGCAGCGGCTCGGACAGGATCGCCGCGCGCCGCATGCGGGGGGTGTAGAGATGCGGCTCGCCGATGGGCGGACGCAGGAGCGAGACCTCGGCGAAGGGACCGGTCTCCGACCATTCGGCGGCGCCCACCGCCCGCAACGCCGCGGCGGTACGCTCGATCCGGTCGGAATCGCGATGGTCGGTGTAGCGCAGGGCCGCCGCGATCCGGCGCTCAAGGCGTGCCACGATGTCGGCCACGGCGTCGAGATGCCGGTCGAGCCCCTCGAAGATCGAGAGGATTTCGGCGAGATCCGCCCGTACCGCCCGCTCGGCCAGGGACAGGTCCTGTGCCCTCCCTTCGCGCAGCCCCGCTTCGGCGAGAGCCCGCAGGGTGAGGTCGTCGCGCAGGGCGCGGCCCGCCTCGCGGACGATGCCGGAGCGGAAGCGGAACGGGTTCAGGCGCGTGTGCAGGGTGCGGTAGTCGCTGACGAGATGGCGCGCGACGAACTCCTCGAAATAGAGGCGGAACGCGACGCCCTGGTCTTCCTCGCGCAGGATCCGCTCCTCGATCTTGCGCATCGAGCCGGCGAGGCTGCGCAGATGTCCGAGGAAGGCGCGCGAGGCCTTGGCCGCATTGACCAGGGCCTCCGAACGTTCGGCCGGGTTGGCCACCGCGCTCTCCAGGCTACCCAGTACCTCCAGTACCGCGCCGCCATAGGAGCGGGTCTCGCCTCGGTCGAGACGGGCGAGTTCCTCGATGACGAGGCGGGCATCCGGATCGAAATCGACCACCGGCACGTAGCGCTCGCGCCGTTCCACCAGCCAGCCGGCGTCGAGAAGCCGCCGGTAGACCGCCGAGCGTCGCTCCACCGGATCGACCGGCGTGGCCTCGTCGTCGGCGATCTCGCCCTGGGACCAGTCGGCGGAGAAATCACCGATGGAGGCGAGCAGCTCGCTCTTGCGCAGGGGTTCGGTGGTCTCGGCGAACACCCTGGCATGCAGATGCAGCAGCAGCGCCGCGTTGAAGGCCCGGCTCGGCGAGGCGAGCGGCTTGAACAGATCGTCGGGGAGGCGGGTGAACAGCATGGCGGCGCTGGTGAGGACAGCCAGTGCAACAGGCCGGAGTCAATCGACCGGCCGTAACGGCCTGTGTGCCGAGCGCACCCTACCCTTGCAGCATCGGCCCGTCTGAAAACCAGGTTCCGGCCATTCGGGCCGACGTACTACAGCCCGCGGCAGCGCGTCCGGATGATGCCGGAGAAATCCTTCTCCGAGGTCTGCACCTCGGCGAGCTTGGCGGCGCGCTCGGCCCCCGACAGGCAGCGACCGTAGACGCTGGCGACCCGGCGCATGGTCTCCACGTGGCGGCGCCAGACCCGGCAGCGGTTGGCATCGTCGCCATCCGCCTGCTCGAGCTGGTCGATGGCCTGACGCTGCATCGAGTTGGCCACGAGCACGTCGCGGGCGCAGGTCACGTCGGCCCGCGCCGGCGTGAGCGACAGGACGAGCCCCGCCATCGCGGCCGCCGCCCACTTCGCCTTCACGTCCATCGGGATCATGCCGCCTCGGATTTCGTAGGCTGCGTCAGGAGCGCGTAGAGTGCGCTGGCGTCCCTCGCGGCCCGGATCCGGTCGAGAACGCCCGGTTCGCGCAGGAGCCGCGCCACCTGGGCCAGCGCCTTGAGATGCTCCGCGCCCGCGCCCTCCGGGGCGAGGAGGAGAAAGGCGATGTCGATCGGCTGACCGTCGAGGGATTCGAAATCCACCGGCTTCTCCAGCCGTGCCACGAGGCCGAACAGCCGGTCGAGGCCCGGAAGCTTGCCATGGGGAATGGCGACGCCGTCGCCGATGCCCGTGGAGCCGAGGCGCTCGCGCTGCAGGAGAGTCTCGAACACCTCACGCTCGTCCAGAGCGGGAAGCTGGCGCACCGCATGGGTGCTCAATTCCTGGAGGATCTGCTTCTTCGCGCGAGCGCGCAGAGAGGTCACCACGGAATCCGGACTCAGGAATTCCAGAATCGGCATAAAGGACCATCGCCCCATCGGCGGCGACCCACCGGCCCCCGCTCGTCTACATTAGCGCTGCGGATGCGTGGTCCCCACGCATCCCGAGGCGGCCGATGGTCGGCACGCGGCCGGCAGAGCGCGTTAAGCTGCCGCCTCCGGCGGATCCACCCAACCGATCGCTCCGTCACTGCGGCGGTATACGACGTTGATGCGGCCGGTACCAGCGTGAACGAACACGATGACCGGTGCCCCCGTGAGATCGAGGGCGGTGACCGCCTCGCTCACCGAGTGGCGCTTGAGCGCCCTGGTGCTCTCGGCGACCACGGGCGGATGCGCCTCCTCGTCCTCGGCGAGATCGTCGTCGATCACATCCTCTTCCGCGTCGCTCGGCGCGGCGAAGACGGCGTAGGCCGCCTGGACGGTGGCGCCCTCATGCAGGGCGGCGCCATGATCCTTGAGCCGGTGCTTGTAGCGCCTCAGGCGCTTCTCGAGCTTGTCCGCCGTCTGCTCGAAGCTCGAATGCGCGTCGTGCGAAGCGGCGGACGCTTCGAGCGTCAGGCCCGAGACGAGGTGAAGCACACAATCGGTACGGTAGGCCGTCCCATCCCGTCGAAGCGTCACATGGCCGGAACAGGTGCCGTTCATGTGGCTGTCGAGATATTTCGACAAGGTGGCGGCCATTCGCTCTTCGACACGCCCGCGAAGGGCTTCGCCGAGGTCCAGGCCGTGGCCTGTGACGCGCAATGACCCCATGTATCCTCCGGTTTTGTTGCGTTCGGGAGGCAAGTAAAGGAGCCCCGGGAGGAGAAGTCAACGGAATGGCGAACCGGCATTGCACGGGAGGTGACAGGCGGGAGAGCCTGAAGCTTGCCCCGGCGGGCAGACGTCATCCGCAGAACGCGGCAGCCCTCAGCGGGCGTAGGCGAAATGCTCGCGGCGGCGCTCGATGGACGAGGGGATGCGCAGGGATTCCCGATATTTCGCCACGGTGCGGCGGGCGATGTCGATGCCCTCGTCGCGGAGCTTCTGCACCAGGGCGTCGTCCGAGAGCACGTCGCCGGTCGCCTCGCCGTCCACGAGCTGCTTGATGCGGTGGCGCACCGCCTCGGAGGAATGCGAAGCCGTGCCCGCCGCCCCCGGAATGGCGGCGGTGAAGAAGTATTTCATCTCCAGGGTGCCCCGGCTGGTGCCGATGGATTTGTTGGAGGTGACCCGCGACACGGTGGATTCGTGCATGCCGATGGCCTCGGCGACCGTCTTGAGGTTGAGGGGGCGCAGATGCGCCACGCCGTTCACGAAGAAGGCGTCCTGCTGGCGGACGATCTCCGAGGCGACCTTGAGGATGGTGCGCGCCCGCTGCTCCAGGCTGCGGGTGAGCCAGTTGGCGGTCTGCAGGCATTCGGACAGGAACGCCTTGTCGCCCTCGGCCGCCGCCCCGCGCGAGACGCGGGCATAGTAGCTCTGGTTCACCAGAACGCGCGGCAGCGCCTCGGCATTGAGCTCCACCAGCCAGGAGCCGTCGGAGGCCGCCCGGACGAACACGTCGGGGATCAGCACCTCCACGGCGCGCGAGCCGAAGGCCCGCCCGGGCTTCGGGTCGAGGCGGCGCAGTTCGGCCAGCATGTCGACGAGATCCTCGTCGTCGACGCCGCAGAGCCGGCGCAGGCTCGGGAAGTCGCGCTTGGCCACGAGGTCGAGGCGGGAGACCAGGGCCTGCATCGCCGGATCGAACCGGTCACGCTCGCGCAGCTGCAGGCTCAGACATTCGGCGAGATCGCGGGCGGCGATACCCGGCGGGTCGAAGGTCTGGATCAGCTTGAGCACCCGCGCCACGGAATCGAGGCTGGCGCCGAGGCGCTCGGCCACCTCGTCGATGGACTCGCGCATGTAGCCGGCATCGTCCACCGCATCGATGAGGAAGCCGGCGATCAGCCTGTCGCCGGCATCGCGGGTGGCGAGGTCGAGTTGCGCGCTGAGATGCTCGCGCAGGGAGACTTCCGAGGTCAGGGTCGCCTCGAAATCCGGCGCCTCGCCGTCGAAGCTGCCGCCGGTATTGCCGTAGGGCGCCGGAGTCAGGGTGAGCATGTCGCCCGAGGCAGCCTCGCGGGCATGGCTCGGATTCTCATCGGAGAAGACGTTGTCGAGACGGGTGTCGAGGACGCTTTCCATCTCGGCGCTGCTGGCCGTGAGTTCGGTCGACATCCAGTTGTCGGGCTCGGCCGAGTCGAACTCGCCATCCCCGTCGCCCGCGGCCTCCGGGGCCACCTCGCCGTTCGCGCGTTCACCGTCCGGCTCGCCCTCGACGCGCTCCAGGAGCGGATTGCGCTCCAGTTCGGCATCCACATAGGTGGCGAGATCGATCTGGGAGAGCTGAAGGAGCTTGATCGCCTGGAGAAGCTGTGGCGTCATCACCAGGGCTTGGCCCTGACGCATTTCCAGTCGCTGCAGCAAGCTCATGGTGTTGCCCCGACGCCTTCAGGTGAGCCCAGCCGAAGGCGCGCACAGAACCCTACGCCGCTCGGCATGAATGTTGCTTCTTTTTATCTTCGCCTAGGTCTATCGCCATCTTGCGTCGCCGTCAAAGCGCGATGCGCGCGATTTCCACCGCGATGCTGCGGCGCACCATCGGGCTCGGCGCAGCCGGGGTTGGACGGATGCAGCTCATGCTCGCGCAACTGTCTCGTACCAAAGAGAAATTAAATTCCTCCTCCGCTGGCATGCGCGGACGACCAGCCTAAAGACATGCACAAAACGCATGCATCTTTTGGTCGCCATGTAATGTGGCGAGAAATTGGGCAGCAGAGGATGTGGGCAGCACGGGCGGGCGCGTGATTCGCGGATGCGGATCGGGCCGGTGGCCTAAACAGGTTTCGCAGAAGTGGCCTCCGGTTCTGCGATAAAAACCTGCGAGACATCAAAGAGCTAAGCAGCGTGAAGCGTTGGCGCGCCAACGCGAACCTGCTTAGAGCCGAAACCCCTCGCCGAGATAGAGGCGCCGTGCATCCTCGTTGGCGACGATCTCCTCCGGCGTGCCCTCGGTGAGGATACGGCCGGAATGGGCGATATAGGCGCGGTCGATGAGGCCGAGGGTCTCCCGGACGTTGTGATCGGTGATGAGCACGCCGATGCCGCGCTGCTTCAGGTGCTTCACCAGATCTTGGATGTCGCCCACCGCGATGGGGTCGATGCCGGCGAAGGGTTCGTCGAGGAGCATGAAGCTCGGCGATGTCGCCAGGGCACGGGCGATCTCGCAGCGACGCCGCTCGCCGCCCGACAGCGCGATCGAAGGCGCCTTGCGCAGACGCGCGATGTCGAATTCCTCAAGCAGCGAATCGAGCTTGCGCTCGCGCTCCTTGCGGCTGGGCTCCACCACTTCGAGCACGGCGCGGATGTTGTCCTCCACGGACAGGCCGCGGAAGATCGAGGCTTCCTGCGGCAGGTAGCCGATGCCGAGGCGCGCACGCTGATACATCGGCAGGTGGGTGATCGGCAGTCCATCGAGACTGATCGAGCCGCGATCCGCCGAGACGAGGCCGGTGATCATGTAGAAGATCGTGGTCTTGCCCGCGCCGTTGGGGCCGAGCAGGCCCACGGCCTCGCCGTTGCGCACGGTCAATCCGGCCTCGTGCACCACCGTGCGCGCGCCGTAGCTCTTGCGCAGCCCTTCCACGTGGAGAATGCCCGGACCGCCGCCACTCTCGGACAGGCCAGCCTCACCGCCCGCCGCCCGCCCCTTGCCGCGGCGAAAGAGGCGCGACAGGAGGGAGGGCGCGCGCACGGCTCCTGCAGGAGCCGCATCGGCGATCCGGGAGCTGATCGGGTCTGGCGCAGGGGCCACCGGCAGGGCGGAGGTCAATTGGCCTGCGCTCTCGGCTTTGCGGCCGGCTTCTCCGCGCCGGCCTCGGAAGGTTTCGGCGCGGGCTTGCCCGCGGCACTCGCCGGCTGGGCGCACCCCTTGGCCCCACCCTTGGCGGCCTCTTCCTTCTGCGGCACGAACATCGCCGAGACGCGGCCGCCGGCCACCGGGTCCATGTTCGCCCGGCCGGTATTCATGTCGTAGACGAGGCGACTGCCCCGGGTGACGTTCTGGCACTGGCTCAACACGACGTTGCCGGTGAGCACGATGCGCTTGGCCTCCTGGTCGAACACGGCGTTGTCGCCGGTGGCGACCTGGTCGTTCTGCACCACGGTGACGGGGCCGGCGCATTCCACCTTCTGGATGCCGTTCTCCGCCATGCCGGCCGGCGATTTGGCACCATCGGCGGCAGGCGCGGGCGCCCCCGGCTTGGCATCCTTGCCGCGCTTGTAATGCACCGTCATCCTCGAGCAGCGGATGGTGCTGTCGCCCTGCACAGCCACGACGTTGCCGGCGAAGATCGCCTTGTTCTCGCGGTCGAACACGTCGAGCCGGTCCGCGTCGATCTTGACCGGTTCCTTGCCCCCGCTGGCGCCGAAAGTGCTCCCCGGCGCGGTCGGCTTGGTCGCCTTCGCGGCGGGCGCCGGAGACGTGCCGGACGGAATCTGCGCCATCGCGCTCCCTGCCGCGAGGAGGCTGCAGAGGGCGAGGGTGGAGATCAGCGCGGAACGGCTCATCGGCGTGCCTCCCCATCCTGCGGCTCGGCGGCGGAGGTGAGGATGCGCGGCGATTTCACATCGGGCTTGATCTCGGATCCGGCGTTCTCGGCTTTGTCCGATCCGTGGAACACCGCATGGACATTGCCGACGAAGGAGATGACGCGACCGTTATCGACCATGTCGAGACCGTCGGAGGCCACCGTCCCTGTGGGAAGCGTCACGGCGACGGCCTGGTCGGACTTCACCGTCCCGGCCTTGAAGTCGATGGCGGCGGTCAGGAGGCGGATGTCCTCGCCCTTGTCGGTCCACAACTTGATGTCGCGTTCGAGGGACAGGGTCTCGCGTGCCGAATCGAACAGACCCGAGGCGGCCTCCATATGGGCGAGCCCGCCCGAATCGTCGGTGACGAGATGGCCCTTCATGGCCTGGAGTTCGATCAGCGTGGGCTTGCGCACGTCCTGGAAGGCGGCCGTGGCGATGACCTCGTAGCCCCGGTTGTCCTTCCGGAAACCGGAGAGGCGCGGGTTCTCCATCTTCACCTTGGTCCCCGACAGGGTGACCGGCCCCATGGTGACGGCCGGCAGGGCGCTGCCGAACGGGTTGAACAGCGTCACCACGGCGAGGGCGACGACCGCGGCTCCGGCCGAGAGGGGAATGAGACGACGCAGGTAGCGCACCTGCGTGCTGTGGTTGCGAGCCCGCGCATGGGCACGGTGACGGCGCGCATCCGCGCCCGATCCCGTCGTCCCTGTCGCGTCGATGGCGTCGACCCCGTGCATGGTGATGATCCGAGCCGCTCCGCCTGACCGATCCGATGGGACACCGGCAGGTTGCGCCCCGCAACATGCCACGTCTCGCCCATGATGTACTGAACCGTGGGAACCCGCTTACCCCATGGTCCAGCGCCGGATGCGCGCGGCCGATGGCGAAGTTGTGGCCGTACCGGAACCTTATGACCGGAGCATTGAGGAATCATCAACCGGACGGGATCGCAGCGACACGATCGATGTGCGCCGCCGCACCGTCCCCCGCGTGCCCGCCTGCGGCATGCGCGTGCCCGATCAGGTGTGGGCGAAGATGTCGGTCTCGGCCCAGCCTTCGAGATCGAGGAGGGAGCGGGTGGGCAGGAACTCGAAACAGCGCCGCGCGAGATCCGTGCGTCCCTCACGGTCGAGCATCGCATCGAGGCGGGCGCGCGCCGCATGCAGATGCAGCACGTCGGAGGCGGCATAGTCCACCTGCGCCTGGCTCAGCGATTCGGCGCCCCAATCGGAGGATTGCTGCTGCTTCGACAGGTCGACGCCCACGAGTTCGCGGACCACGTCCTTGAGGCCGTGCCGGTCGGTATAGGTGCGGGCGAGCTTGGAGGCGACCTTGGTGCAATAGACCGGCCCCGGCATCACGCCGAAGGCCTTGTACAGCACGGCGAGGTCGAAACGGGCGAAATGGAAGATCTTGGTCACCGACAGATCGGCCAGCACACCCTTGAGCATGTCGGGCGGACTCGATCCGGGGACGATCTGCACCACGTCGGCACTGCCGTCGCCGCGCGAGATCTGGACGACGCAGAGACGGTCCCGATGCGGATTGAGACCCAGCGTCTCGGTGTCGATGGCGATGGCGGTGCCCGGCACGTAATCGGCCGGGAGATCACCGCGATGGACGCGGATGATGGGCTGGGGAGGCATCTGGCTTGTGTCTTCCGGCGGGAACCGAGGTCTCCGGCCGCGTAACACCGTGCCCCCCGGCGAACAACCCGGCACCGGACCGGCGCCGGGTTGCCCGAGCGGAAGGGTTACTTCTGCTTGGCGATGACTTTGTCCTTGATCCCGTCATAGACGCCCTGGGTGAGGATCTTCTTCGACACGAGCTGATCCTTGCCGTGATAGGGGCGGCCCTTGACGATCGCGGCCGAGCGCGCCGCACCGATGCCGGGCAGAGCCTCGAGTTCGGCGGGCGAGGCGCTGTTCAGATCGATGAGATCGGTCTTGGCCGCCGGCGCGACGGGAGCGGCGGGCTTGTCCGCCGTCGGCTTGGCCGGGGCGGCCGGAGCCGTGGGCGCCTTCGGTGCGACGGTGGGAGGAGTGGAGGTCGAGGGGCTCGGCGCCTGGGCGAGGGCGGGAGCCGCCGCGAGGCAGCCCAGCACGGCCAGGGTGCGGAGCAGAGATGTAGTCATGCGAGATGAAGTCACGGCAATCTCCCGAGATGCGGCGGCGCAGTCTTCGTTGAGGCGTCTCCGTATTCGCAGGTAGGACACGACGGTTGAACCGGCGCTTAACGAGACTTCACGGCCTCGCGAGCCCCGCCGCGAACCGGGGCCGGCTGCCCCTTCGCGGATCGATCCGCCATTTTCGGAAGTCCGGCCTCGGGCGGCTCTAGCCAGGCGGCCGATCTGCCGCTATACAGCCGCCATCGAATCTCCGTTTGAACACGGTGCCGAGGTTGCCTCTTCCCTCGCGGGGCGGCGCCCGTGCACCCTTTTTGTCGTAGCAGGACTACCCCATGGCCGTTCCGAAGCGAAAGACCTCCCCCTCGCGGCGCGGCATGCGCCGGTCCGCCGACGCCCTCAAGGCCCCGACCTATGTCGCCGACAAGGATTCGGGCGAGCTGCGTCGTCCCCACCACATCGATCTGAAGACCGGCATGTATCGCGGTCGCCAGGTCCTCAAGGTGAAGTCGGCCGAGGCCTGATCCTACGCTTCGTCGACGGTCCCGCCAGGGACCGGAACGAGACGATGTCTGCGAGAACCGCCTTCGGGCGGTTTTTTGCGTTATCCGCCTCGACGGATCAGGCGCGGCGCCTGTTCGTCCCGATCCGCGTGGTCTCGGCGTAACGAGCCGTGGCCGAGCGCATGCGCTCTGTCCGAGAGGCGCGCATCGTCGGCTCGCAACTGACGAGAAGTTGGGTCAGGAACTCTGCGTTCGGCCTGCCATAGGCGTCACTCGCCTTGCGGGCCACCGTTTCACCGCCATCGACGACCACGAGCGTCCGCGCCGTGTCGCGGTCCCCCTCGGGGACGCCGCGTCCCGTTATGGTACGCTTTCCCGTGCCGGTTTGTGCCACCCGCTGCCCTTCCGCCTGTTACTGGCGGAAAAGCGCAATGGGTGGGCCGATGTTAACGGTTCGTCAGCACTCTCTCAGGACGCGGTCGGAGGACCCGTCGCCGATGTCGCCGGCCTACTTCTTGGCGAGGTCTTCCAGGCGATTGCGCATTTCCGCCATCTGCCGCTTCAACTCGTCGAGGTCGCTATCGGGCGCGGCCACCGGGGTCGCAGGCTGGGACGGCGTCGGCCCGGGCGCGGAGGACTTCATGCCGGAGAGCGGCCCGGTGCCGAAGGTCGTGAACATCTTCATGGCATCGCCGAAGAAGCTCATGTTGGCCCGCACCTGCTCCTCCATGGCACTCTGGAACACCTTGGGAGCGAAGCTCTGGTTCATCTTCTCGCGCAGGCCGTCCTGGTCTCGGGCGAAATTGGCCATGGAGAATTCGAGAAAGCTCGGCACCATCGTCCGCATGCTGTCGCCGTAGAAGCGGATGAGCTGGCGCAGGAAGGCCACCGGCAGCAGATTGTCGTCGCCGGCCTTGTTCTCCTGCTCGAAGATGATCTGCGTGAGCACGGAGCGGGTGATGTCGTCGCCCGAGCGGGCGTCGTAGACGAGGAAATCCTCGCCGTTCTGGACCATCGTCGAGAGGTCCTCGAGCGTGACGTAGGTCGAGGTTCCGGTATGATACAGTCGCCGGTTCGCGTATTTCTTGATGACGGTCTGCTGAGACTTACCGTTGTCCGCCATCCTCGTGGCCTTTCCCGACACGTTCATTCCAGCGCCCAATCCCTTCGAGGCCCGATGCGCCGTCCGGGTATCATTCGTATTTGCGCGTGAGCAGACCTTAAGGCTTTCGCCCGCTGACGAAAACAGCAATTTGACCCCGATCCCCGCAGAATAGTGCCACACGCCGCGCGGCGCCTCCGGTGACAAACGCCGGCCGGTCACTCGCCGACCTTCCGCACGCGCTTGACTTCACCCTGCCCAGCGCTTTCATCGCCTGAGTTGGCCTCAAGCGCGCATGCCCATCAGAGGGCTTCAACGTCGCGCCGGCCCTCAAGAGGAGAACGTCAATGGCAGCGGAAGACATCGTCATCGTCGGAGCGGCGCGGACCGCAGTGGGTTCGTTCGGAGGTGCCTTCAACACCGTCCCGGCCCATGAACTCGGCGCCGTCGCCATCAAGGCCGCCCTGGAGCGTGCCGGCGTCTCTCCCGACGACGTGGACGAAGTGATCTTCGGTCAGGTCCTCACCGCCGGCGCCGGCCAGAACCCGGCCCGCCAGGCCGCCATCAAGGCCGGTATCCCGGAGAAGGCCACCGCCTGGGGCGTCAATCAGGTCTGCGGCTCGGGCCTGCGCACGGTCGCTCTCGGCATGCAGCAGATCGCCAATGGCGACGCCACGGTCATCGTGGCCGGCGGCCAGGAATCGATGTCGCTCTCCCCCCACGCGCAGTACCTGCGCGGCGGCCAGAAGATGGGTGACGTGAAGCTCGTCGACACCATGATCAAGGACGGCCTCTGGGACGCCTTCAACGGCTACCACATGGGCACGACCGCCGAGAACGTGGCCCAGGCCTTCCAGCTCACCCGCGAGCAGCAGGACGAGTTCGCGACGAAGTCGCAGAACAAGGCCGAGGCCGCCCGCAAGGAAGGCCGCTTCAAGGACGAGATCGTCCCCGTCACCGTTCCGGGCCGCAAGGGCGACACCATCGTCGACACCGACGAGTACATCCGTGACGGCGCCACCATCGAGGCGATGGCCAAGCTCAAGCCCGCCTTCTCGAAGGACGGCACCGTGACGGCCGCCAACGCGTCCGGCCTCAACGACGGCGCTGCCGCCATCGTGCTCATGTCGGCCTCGGAAGCCGAGCGCCGGGGCATCACGCCGCTGGCCCGGATCGTGTCCTGGGCCACCGCCGGCGTCGATCCGAAGGTGATGGGCACGGGCCCGATCCCGGCCTCGCGCAAGGCGCTGGACAAGGCCGGCTGGAAGCCCTCCGACCTCGACCTGATCGAGGCCAACGAGGCCTTCGCCGCCCAGGCGCTGGCCGTGAACAAGGACATGGGTTGGGACACCGACAAGGTGAACGTCAATGGCGGCGCCATCGCCATCGGCCACCCGATCGGCGCGTCCGGCGCCCGCGTCCTCGTCACACTGCTGCACGAGCTCAAGCGTCGTGACGGCAAGAAGGGCCTCGCCACCCTCTGCATCGGCGGCGGCATGGGCGTCGCCATGTGCATCGAGCGCGTCTGAAGCCCCATCGGGCTCGATTGAATACAGTATAATTTCTGCGCTCGTGACAGATCTTCAAGGATGCCCGCAAACATTGGGGACATCGTCTTGGAGAATTCTTGAGGACGCAGCAAATTTAAATGGCATGGGCGGGCGGAGCCGATTGAGCTAAGCCCGCCCGCGCCGAGAATCTGCAAGAAATTGCATGACGCACGCCATCGAACATCAAAGAAAATTGGAGGAAGCCATGGCTCAGGAACGCATTGCCCTCGTCACGGGTGGAACGCGCGGCATCGGTGCCGCGATCTCGACGGGTCTCAAGGCCAAGGGCTACAAGGTCGCCGCCAATTACGGCGGTAACGACGAGGCGGCCAACGCCTTCAAGGCCGAGACCGGCATCCCGGTCTTCAAGTTCGACGTCGGCGATGCCGCCGCCTGCGAGGCCGGCATCAAGGCCGTCGAGGCCGAACTCGGCCCGATCGACATCCTGGTGAACAATGCCGGCATCACCCGCGACGGCGCGTTCCACAAGATGACCTTCGAGAAGTGGCAAGCGGTCATCAAGACCAACCTCGACTCGATGTTCACGGTCACCCGCCCGGTGATCGAGGGAATGCGCGCCCGCAACTTCGGCCGCATCATCCTGATCTCGTCGATCAACGGCCAGAAGGGCCAGGCCGGCCAGACCAACTACTCGGCCGCCAAGGCCGGCGTGATCGGTTTCGCCAAGGCGCTGGCCCAGGAGAGCGCCTCGAAGGGCATCACCGTCAACGTGATCGCGCCGGGCTACATCGCCACCGACATGGTGATGGCGGTGCCGGAGGACATCCGCAACAAGATCATCTCGACGATTCCCGTGGGACGCCTCGGCGAGGCCGCCGAGATCGCCCGCGCGGTG
This sequence comes from Methylobacterium bullatum, assembly GCF_014845095.1. Classification (GTDB taxonomy): domain Bacteria; phylum Pseudomonadota; class Alphaproteobacteria; order Rhizobiales; family Beijerinckiaceae; genus Methylobacterium; species Methylobacterium bullatum. The sequence continues at coordinate 33,207 of NZ_NKUG01000077.1, forward strand.
GAATACCTCGCGGCGGAAGATTCGGGCTTCATCACCGGTTCGACCCTGACGATCAACGGCGCCCAGTACATCGCCTGACGCCGCCTCGCGTCATCGACGGGAAGAAGGCCTGCCCCGGCGACGGGGCAGGCCTTCTTCGTTTTCGCAGAGCGTCCTGATTCAGTGAGCCGAACGTCAGGGAGCCTTGGGCGCCGCGGCGGGCGTGGCCGCATCGGTGCGCTCGATCTTGGCGCTCTCACGCAGCTTCAGGATGAGATCCTGTTGCGACTTGCGGGTGAGGTACTGGTCCACCTGCTCCTTCATCTCGGCGAAGGTCGGCACCGGCTTGGTGCGCCGCTCCTCGACCTTGATCACGTGCCAGCCGAACTGCGTCTTGATCGGGTCGGAGACCTGGCCGACCGGGAGCTTGAACGCGGCCTCCGCAAAGGGGGCGACCATCCTCTCCTTGGTGAACCAGCCGAGATCGCCGCCCTCGGTCTTCGAGCCGGGATCCTTCGAGACCTCCGCAGCGATCTTGGAGAAGTCCTCGCCGCCCTTGATCCGGGCCGAAATCTTCTTGGCCTCCTCCTCGTTGTCCACGAGGATGTGGCGGGCATGGGCCTCCTCCTCCGGCTTCATCGTGGTGAGGGTCTGGTCGTAGAGGGCTTTGGCGGCCTCCGGCGTCACCGCCTTCTTCGCCTCGCGCTCCAGATACTCGTCGAGGAGGAGCTTGCTCTTGAAGTAAGCGAGCTTGCGCTGGAACTCGGGCGAGTCGCCGACCTTGGCCGCCTCTGCCGCCTGCGCGCCGACCTTGAGGTCGACCATGTAGTCGATGAGCAGGTTCTTCTTCTGGGCCTCGTCGACGCCGGGCAGCGAGAGCGCCGGGTCCTCGGCGGCGATGGCGAGGTCGCCCGCGGTGACCGGCGAGCCGTTCACTTTGGCCACAACCGTCTCGGGCGGCAGCGCCGCGGCGGCCGGGGCGGGAGCCGCAGCCGGGGCAGGCGTCTGCGCCAGGGCCCGCAGCGGCAAGGCCACGGAGGCGAAGGGCAGCGCAACGGCCAGCGCCAGGGCGCCCGAGCGCCGGAGAAGGAGAGGCGACGTCATCAATGGGTATTCCTCGAACAGGTGGATGCCGCGTCCACGAAGCTCTGTCCGGCCAGGTTGGAGACGTGGCAACAGCGAGCGGCGGGACGCCGTAGGCATCTGTGGGCGAGAAGTGGCGCGGGCAAGGGCGGAAGACAAGCGCATATGGGGTTTCGGGCGAATCCGTCCGATCACGATAAAGCGGTCTTAAGCCCGCATGCGCCATCCTTTCCGGGTTTCGTGGGAGAGCGGCATGCGGACCAGCGTCATCATCACCGCCGCTTGCCTCATTCTGTCCGCCTCGATCACGACGGCGCAGGCCCGCTTCAAGGGCGGACGCTCCATCTCCGTCTCCCGCCCGGCTCCCTCCGTCACTCCCGCCCGATCGGCCGCCCTGGGTGCCGGAATCGGCGCGTCACGGCCCGTCCGCGCCATTGCGGGTGCGCCAGAGAATGATGCCACAGCGGGACACTCCGTGACCTTGCGCCCGGTCCTCCCGGTCCCCGCGCCGGCGGCGAAGGAGATCCGCACGGCCGCGTCATGGTGCGCCGACAAGCGCATCGTCGGCACCGGCGCCGGTTTCTGCGAGATCAACTGACGCCTGTATGTCCAGCGGCCGGCAGGAAGCTTGACAGCCCGCGACCGAAGATTTCTTGAGATCGCGCAGCAGGGCGTCGGGCCGCGTCAGCCTTCGCCAGTCGTGGGGATACCGGTCCTTGTCTCTCCTCTCTCATCTTTCCGCGGCGCGGCCGGATCGCCGTCGGCCGCTTCGTATCGCCCTGGTGGGCTGGGGAGCCATCGCGCGCCGCGTGACACACCTTCTCGACGCTCGGGGCAGGGACGTCGTCCTGGCCGGGGTCGAGCCCGACATGGTGATCGAAGCGGCCGGACGGGCGGCGGTCGAGCCCTGGGGCCTCGTGGCGCTCCGGTACGCCGAGAGCTTCGCCGTCTCGTCGACCAGCGCCTTCTGCGAGGCCGGTCTTCTCGACAGGCTCGTCGCCGCCGCGGAGGCGCATGGAAGCCAGATCCTCGTACCCACCGGCGCACTCGCCGCGGTCGACGCCCTCGCGGCGGCCTCGATCCTGCCGTTGGACTCGGTGACGCATCGCATCGTCAAGCCGCCCGTGGCCTGGATCGGTACCCCGGCGGAAGAATGGATCGATCTCGATGGCCTGACGGAGGCCACGACCTTCTTCGAAGGGACGGCACGGGAGGCAGCCCGGCTGTTCCCGGCCAACGCCAATGTCGCGGTCATCACGGCGCTCGCCGGCATCGGCCTCGACAGGACGCGGATCGCCCTGGTGGCGGATCCCCGCGCCACCGGCAATGGACATCGCCTCCAGGCGACGGGCGCTTTCGGGACCCTCGACATGAGCATCGAGAATCAGGCCCTGCCGGCCAATCCGAAATCCTCGGAGCTCACGGCCCTGGCTCTGGTCCGCATCATCGAGAACCAAAGAGCCGCTTTGGCGCTTTAGCAGTTCGACTGCCGTTCAAAGGCGACGACGGCGGACGCGGCCCCCTTGGCTTTCGGAGTTGAAGGCAGTCCGCCCTTTCGGATGCGTCCTACAATATTTACCTCTATAAGCCCGGCCAACTCACGCCTTCTGATATTTCGATCGACCGCAGGTTCACGATGCTCGGCGCCCTCGCTAAGAAGATATTCGGCTCGTCCAACGATCGCCGCGTCAAGGGCTATCGCCCCCGCGTCGCCGAGATCAACGCCCTGGAGCCGGAGATCTCCGCCCTGTCGGACGAGGCCCTGCGAGCCCGGACGGACATGCTGAAGGCCGAGCTCGCTGCCGGGAAGACCCTCGACGATATCCTCGTTCCCGCCTTCGCCACGGTGCGCGAGGGGGCCAAGCGCGCCCTCGGCCAGCGCCATTTCGACGTGCAGCTCATCGGCGGCATGGTCCTTCACGAGAGCGGCATCGCCGAGATGCGCACCGGCGAAGGCAAGACCCTGGTGGCGACGCTGCCGGTCTACCTGAACGCCCTGTCGGGCCTCGGCGTGCACGTGGTCACGGTGAACGACTACCTCGCTTCCCGCGATGCGGAGTGGATGGGCCGGGTCTATCGCTTCCTCGGCCTCACCGTCGGCACCATCGTCCACGGGCTCGACGATGAGCAGCGTCGGGACGCCTATGCCTGCGACATCACCTACGGCACCAACAACGAGTTCGGCTTCGACTACCTGCGCGACAACATGAAGTACGAGCTCTCGCAGCTGTCGCAGCGCGGGCACAATTTCGCGATCGTCGACGAGGTCGATTCGATCCTGATCGACGAGGCGCGCACGCCGCTCATCATCTCCGGTCCCGTGGACGACCGCTCGGAGCTCTACGTCTCCGTCGACGCGCTGATGCCCCATCTCGAGAAGGAGCATTACGACCTCGACGAGAAGCAGCGCTCGGTCTCGCTCACCGAGAGCGGCAACGAGTTCATCGAGGATCTGCTCCGCGGCGCCGACCTGCTGAAGGAGGGCGACCTCTACGACGCCCACAATGTCAGCCTCGTCCACCACGTGAACCAGGCGCTTCGCGCCCACACCCTGTTCACCCTGGACAAGGACTACATCGTCAAGAACGACGAGGTGGTGATCATCGACGAGTTCACCGGCCGCATGATGCAGGGCCGGCGCTACTCGGAGGGCCTGCATCAGGCGCTCGAAGCCAAGGAGCGGGTGACGATCCAGCCCGAGAACCAGACGCTCGCCTCGATCACCTTCCAGAACTACTTCCGGCTCTACTCCAAGCTCGCCGGCATGACCGGCACCGCCTCCACCGAGGCCGATGAATTCGCCGAGATCTACAAGCTCGAAGTCGTCGACATCCCGACCAACAAGGAGGTCGAGCGCGTCGACGAGGACGACGAGGTCTACCGGACGGTGGGCGAGAAGTACGACGGCATCATCGCCGAGATCGAGAAGGCGCATGCGCGCCATCAGCCGATCCTGGTCGGCACCGGCTCCATCGAGAAGTCGCAGCACCTGGCCGAGATGCTGACCAAGGCCGGCTTCCGCCAGCTCGACTATTCCGACCTCAATGCGCTCACCGACGTCTATGCCGCCGCCCGCGAGGGACGCGTGACGAAGACCTTCGCGGTGCTGAACGCCCGCTTCCACGAGCAGGAGGCCTATATCGTCGCCGAAGCTGGCGTGCCGGGCGCCATCACCATCGCCACCAACATGGCCGGGCGCGGCACCGACATCAAACTCGGCGGCAACCTCGAGATGCGCCTGGAGAAGGAGCTCGCCGGCCTGCCCGAAGGCGCCGAGCGGGATGCGAAGGCGGCGGCGATCAAGGCCGAGATCGAGGAGAACCGCGCCAAGGTGCTGGCCTCGGGCGAGCCGGCCGACCCGGAGGCCGGGCGCAAGAAGGCCCTGCCCGGCGGCCTCTACATCATCGGCACCGAGCGTCACGAATCGCGGCGCATCGATAACCAGCTGCGCGGCCGCTCCGGCCGACAGGGCGATCCCGGCCGCTCGAAATTCTACCTGTCCCTTCAGGACGACCTGATGCGGATCTTCGGCTCCGACCGCATGGATGGGATGCTCACCCGCCTCGGCCTGGAGAAGGGCGAGGCGATCATCCATCCCTGGATCAACAAGGCGATCGAGAAGGCGCAGCAGAAGGTCGAGGCGCGCAACTTCGACATGCGCAAAAACGTGCTCAAGTACGACAACGTCATGAACGACCAGCGGAAGGTCGTGTTCGAGCAGCGCCGCGACTTCATGGGCCAGGACAGCGTGCGCGACACCGTGGACGAGATGCGCCACGGCGTCGTCGACGATCTCGTCGCCGTCCACGTGCCCGAGAACGCCTATGCCGAACAATGGGACATCGAAGGCCTGCGCCTGCGCGTCACCGAGGTGTTGAACCTCGACGTGCCGGTGGAAGATTGGGCCAGGGAAGAGGGCATCGCCGACGAGGAGATGCGCGACCGCCTGCGCACCGCCTCCGACGAGGCCTATGCCGCCCGCACCGAGAAGAACACGCCGGAGGTGATGACGTATGTGGAGAAGCAGGTCCTGCTGCAGACCCTCGACCATCTCTGGCGCGAGCATCTCGTCACCCTCGACCACCTGCGCCAGGTGATCGGCTGGCGCGGCTTCGCCCAGCGCGACCCGCTCAACGAGTACAAGTCGGAGGCGTTCGAGCTCTTCAACGGCCTCGTCGGCGCCTTACGCGAGCAGGTGACCCAGCAGCTCGCCCGTATCGAGATCACGTACCAGGAGCAGGATTCACAAGGCGCGAACCCGTTCGCGAGCCCGGAACTGCCGTCCATGTTCGCCCAGCACCTCGATCCCGTCACCGGCGAGAACGAGATGGACTTCTCCGATCGCGGCACGGGCAGCGCCGGGGGCGGCGGACCGGCCTACGGCTACGCCGCGCAGGCGATGTCCACGGATGCGGCGGTCATCGAGCGCGACCCGAACGACGCTACCACCTGGGGCCGCGTCGGGCGCAACGAGCCTTGCCCCTGCGGCTCGGGCAAGAAGTACAAGCACTGCCACGGCACCCTGACGACCTGAAACGCAGCCATCCGGCCGGACCTGCATCCGGCCGTGGGCCATTCGAGGGGAGATCCGAATGCGGCAGACGACCTTCGGGCCGACTGGGCGGCCCGTCTCCGTCATCGGCCAGGGCACGTGGTATCTGGACGAGGCACACCGCCCGGACGCCGTCGCCGCCCTGCAGCGGGGCCTCGATCGCGGGATGAGCCATATCGACACCGCCGAGATGTATGGCGAGGCCGAACTCGTGGTGGCGGAGGCGATCGCGGGGCGACGCGACGAGGTATTCCTCGTCTCGAAGGTGCTGCCGAACCATGCCTCGGCACGCTCCGTCATCACCGCCTGCGAGCGTTCGCTGGCGCGCCTGAAGACGGACCGGCTCGACAGCTATCTCCTGCACTGGCGGGGCGGGATTCCGCTCGAGGAAACCATCGGTGCCTTCGAGGGCCTGGTCCGGCAGGGCAAGCTCCTCTCCTGGGGCGTCAGTAATTTCGACGTCCCCGATCTCGAAGACGCTCTCGCCGTAGCCGGCGAGGGCCGCATCGCCTGCAATCAGGTGCTGTATCATCTCGGGGAAAGGGCGATCGAACACGCCGTCCTTCCCTGGTGCGCGGCGCATGGCGTCGCATTGGTCGCCTACAGCCCCTTCGGCCATGACGACTTCCCCGAGCCGGACTCGGCCGGCGGACGCGTGCTCGGAGAGATTGCCGCCGAGACGGGAGCGACGCAGCGGCAGGTCGCCCTCGCGGCGCTGACGCGGTCGCCCTCCGTCCTCGCGATCCCGAAAGCCGCGCGAATCGCGCATGTGGAGGAGAACGCCGCCGCCGGCGAGCTGACGCTGACCGATGGTCAATGGCAGCGCCTCGACGATGCCTTTCCGCACGGGACCAAACCCGCGCACCTACCGATGCTCTGAGGCACGGATCGGGTTCGCCCTGGCCGGAGAGAGAAAAGCCGGGCGTGACCCTCAAGCCACAGCATCGGGAAGATGAGCGAACCTCCCGGACCGTATCCGAAAAGAAACCACATTTCCCGCCGAGCTAGACCGTCCAGGAAACGGACGGGAGCGAGACGGCATGGGGTATCCCCGATCGGCGACGACGGGACTCTACGGGGTCCTGCTGATGACGACGATGGGCCTCGGTGCCTGCAATTCCCCCACCACGACCGGCTCCCTCGGCGGCCCGGGCCTTGCGGCCAAACCCATGGCGGTGAGCGACCAAGAGCGCGACTGTCTCGGCCGCGCCATGTATTTCGAATCGAACCGCAGCGATTCCGAAGGCCTGCTCGCCGTCGGCACGGTGGTGATGAACCGCCTCGAAGCCGCCGCCTTCCCGAACGGCGGTATCTGCGCCGTCGTCGGCCAGCCCCGACAGTTCGCCACCGGCGTGCTCACCAAGCCCATGGCGGAGAAGGACCTGACCAAGGTCGCGGACGCGGCCGACGCGGTCCTGGCCGGCCAGCGCCACCCGAAGGTCGGCCGCGCCATGTACTTCCACACGGCGGGCCGCACGTTCCACTACAACAACATGCATTACGTGGCGGTGGCCGGCGGCAACGCCTTCTACGAGAAGCGCAAGCCCGGCGCCGTGGAGCAGGCCCGGCCGCCGGCCGCCCTGGCCTATGCAGCGGCCCCGACGCCGACCGCCTCGGAGGCGGCTCCGGCCGCACCGGTCCAGGCCATCGCGAATCCTGCTCCCGCCGGTGTTCCGGCGACACCTGTGGCAGCCGCCGTACCGGAAGTGACCGGCCGCCAGCCCGTCGCCGCCTCCCACGCCGCCGTGAGCCAGGGCGCGCATTCCAAAACCTCACCGAAGCCGGCAGCGGAAACCCAGGTCGCTCATGGCAACGGCCCGGCTGCCAAAGGCCGGGCTACGAAGAGCCCGGCGACGCTGGCGGCCCTTGCCCCCGAGGCGCCACCGCCGCCGCCCGTCATCAACCTGCCGAGGCCGTGACCCGGCCAGTTCAGACGGTGACCTGAGTCCCCACTTCCACGACACGGCCGGTGGGGATCTGGAAGAAGTCGGTGGCGTCGTTGGCGTTCTTGGCGAGCGTGATGAAGATCCGGTCTTGCCAGAGCGGCATACCGGAATGCGCGGCGGGGCGGATCGAACGGCGCGACAGGAAGAACGACGTCGCCATGATGTCGAACTTGAAGCCCTGCTTCTTCAGGAGCGTCAGCGTCCGCGGGATGTTGGGCTGCTCCATGTAGCCGAACTTCATCACGATCTTCGAGAAGTGCGGGCCGATCGGCTCCATGCGGATACGGTCCGCCTCGCTTGCACGGGGGGTGTCCACGGTCTCGACCGTGAGAATCACGTTCTTCTCGTGCAGCACCTTGTTGTGCTTGAGGTTGTGCAGCAGGGCCGCCGGGGCGATGGACGGGTCGCTGGTGAGGAACACCGCCGTGCCGCGCACGTGATGGGGTGGGCTCTTCTCCAGCATGCCCACGAGTTCGAGTAGCGGCACGTCTGTCTTGCGGGTCTTGTTGAACAGGATGTTCACGCCCCGCACCCAGGTCCACATCACGATGATGAGCATCCCGGCCAGCACGAGGGGCACGTAGCCGCCCTCGAACACCTTGAGCAGATTCGAGAGCAGGAACAGGAACTCGATGACGATGAACGGCATGATCGCGGCGGCGGCGGCGATCGGCGACCATTTCCACGACTTCCAGAGCACGATGAAGCCCATGCTCGCGGTCAGCAGCATCGTTCCCGTCACGGCGATGCCGTAGGCGGAGGCCAGGGCCGAGGACGACCGGAACAGGATCGCCAGGACCACGACCCCGATCAGCAACAGGATGTTCACCTGCGGCAGGAAGATCTGGCCGGAATGCGATTCCGAGGTGTGGCGGATCTCGAGGCGCGGAAGCAGGCCGAGCTGGATAGCCTGGCGCGACAGGGAGAACGCCCCGGTGATGACGGCCTGGCTCGCGGTGACGGTGGCGATGGTCGCCAGGATCACCATGGGCAGAAGGCCCCATTCGGGGACGAGCTGGTAGAACGGATCCGTCGTGTCGGGCACGTTGAGGACCAGCGCCGTCTGGCCGAGATAGTTCAGGGTCAGGCACGGGGCCACGAGGCCGAGCCACGCCACCTGGATCGGCCGGCGTCCGAAATGCCCGAGATCGGCGAACAGCGCCTCGGCGCCGGTCACCGCGAGGAAGACCGCGCCCAGCGCCACCAGGGCCCCGGTGCCGTGGCCGAGGAGGTAGTGCACCGCGTACCAGGGATTGAACGCCTGGAAGACCTCCGGCCGCGAGACGATGTGCGGCAGGGCCGCGAGCCCCAGCGCCAGGAACCAGACCACCATGATCGGGCCGAAGAAGGCCGCCACCTTGCTGGTGCCCCGGCTCTGGACCATGAACAGGGCGAAGATGATCGCCACCGTGATCGGCAGCACGTAATGCTCGAAGGCCGGGGTTACGAGCTTCAGGCCCTCCACGGCCGAGAGTACGGAGATGGCCGGCGTGATGACGGCGTCGCCGTAGAACAGAGAGGCGCCGAGCAGCCCGAGCATGAACACGATGCGCGACCCGCCCAGCGCCTTGCGGGCCAGGGCCATCAGCGAGAGGATTCCGCCCTCGCCGTTGTTGTCCATGCGCAGCAGGATGACGACGTATTTGATCGTGACGATCAGCAGGAGTGCCCAGAGGATCAGCGACGTCGTGCCGAGGACTTCCTCGGTCAGCAGGATGCCGTCCGCCCGCGCCGGGCCGAGCGCCTCACGGAAGGCGTAGAGCGGGCTGGTGCCGATGTCTCCGTAGACGACGCCGACGGAGCCGACGACCAGCGTCCAGAAGTTCGTCTTCCCATGCCCGTGATTGCCCGACCCATGCTCGCCCGACCCCGTCTCGGGATGGGCCGCGGGGCCTGGCTGAGCGCCGGGGACGCTCGGGATGGAGGTTTGCGTCATGCGCTGCGATCAGGCTTCTGCGACGGGGAAAGGAATCGAATGGGGAGGCTCGGATTTTTTGGAGCGTGACGTAGCGACGGAGACGGGCGAGCCGTGAGCGCTCCTCTGTCCCGCCTCACACGGACACGTCGCGGCCGAACCGGCGGCCGGCCCCTGAGGTACCGGTGCACGACGGCTCCCAGCGCGAAGCATGCCAAAGTCGTATCATGCGGGTGTGACGCCGAGAACGACGATCCCGTGATGTCCGGGAAGGCTTCCCCGGGAAGGCGAGCGAAGTCGCCCCGCGTGCCGGAGCAGCGCGGGGCGACGGGCGTCACGACGGACGGGCTCACTCGGCGGCGGTGCGGGCGCCCTGGCCGAAACGGCGCTCGATATAGTCGATCACCACCGTCTCGAAATCCTTGGCCAGCGTGGCGCCGCGCAGGGTCATTGCCTTCTTGCCGTCGATGAAGACCGGTGCGGTGGGGGTCTCGCCGGTGCCGGGCAGCGAGATGCCGATATCGGCATGCTTCGATTCGCCGGGTCCGTTGACGATGCAGCCCATCACCGCAACGTTCAGGCCCTCGACTCCCGGATAGGTCTTCTTCCATTCCGGCATCGAGGTGACGATCCAGTTCTGGATGTCGCGGGCGAGTTCCTGGAACGTGGTCGAGGTGGTGCGGCCGCAGCCGGGACAGGCGGCCACCATCGGCACGAAGGTACGGAAGCCCATGGTCTGCAGGAGTTCCTGCGAGGCCTTGACCTCCACGGTGCGGTCGCCGCCGGGCATCGGGGTCAGCGAATAGCGGATCGTGTCGCCGATGCCTTCCTGGAGCAGCACGCCGATGGCTGCCGAGGCCGCGACCAGACCCTTCGAGCCCATGCCGGCCTCGGTGAGGCCGAGGTGGATCGCGTAGTCCGAGCGCCTGGCGACCTCGCGGTAGACCGCGATCAGATCCTGCACCGCCGAGACCTTGGCCGAGAGGATGATCCGGTTCTTGGGAAGGCCGAGTTCCTCGGCGCGCTGGGCCGAGGACAGGGCCGAGCGCACCATGGCCTCGCGCATCACGGCGCGGGCATCGATGGGACGCGCGGACCGGGCGTTCTCGTCCATCAGGTGGGTGAGCAGGGCCTCGTCCAGCGAGCCCCAATTGGCGCCGATGCGGATGGTCTTGCCGTAGCGGATCGCCTGCTCGACGATGGTCGAGAACTGCGTGTCCTTCTTCTCCTTGAAGCCGACATTGCCCGGATTGATCCGGTACTTGGCCAGGGCCTCGGCGCAGGCCGGGTGATCGGAGAGAAGCTTGTGGCCGATATAATGGAAGTCGCCCACCAGGGGCACATGGACGCCGATGCGGGCCAGACGGTCGCGGATCTTCGGGACCGCGGCGGCCGCCTCGTCGCGGTCGACGGTGATGCGCACGAGTTCGGAGCCGGCCCGCGACAGGGCGGCGACCTGCGCCACGGTGGCATCGATGTCGGCCGTGTCGGTGTTGGTCATCGACTGGACGACGACCGGGGCGCCTCCGCCGACGGTGACGGCCCCCTCGCCCTCACCCACCGTGACCCCCACCGTGCGGTGACGCGGCGTCGGACCGGCGATCTCCGGGCCGGTAATCGAAATGCCGGGGCCGAACGGATCGGCGGAAGTGGCTTCCATCATGGCGTCCATCGCTGACCTTGCTTATGGCCTGGCCTGCCCTGCCCTGAAGCGAGCGCCCGGCCATGGTCGTCTGGTATCGAATCCTGCCGATCCTTTGCGAAGATCGGGTGAAGGGTCCGGTTATCTAGACCCCTGCCGGTTAGCTGAGATGGCGCGCCGCATGCGTCAAGCCCGCTTACCGCATGGTGAAACCAGGGGGCAGGACGGACCACGCGCAACACGTTGGCTCAGCGTCGGCTGACATGTCTTATCCCATGGGCGATGTCGAGGGAATTGGCGCAGTGCGACATGTCCGCCACAGGAACGGCCCAAGCGGAACCGATCCATGCAGCCACCGTTTTGCTGCCCTGCGACCTTTGATGCTGCAATGCAGTATGCCCATGCGCACTTTATCGATGCGTCTGTGCAATTCTGCCACGTGGAGCTGACGATGCTCGATTCCCAACAGCCTGCCCCGGTCGATTCGCCCTCTACCGATAGGGAAGTGGCGCCGCCGCGCCCCGCCTCGCGCCCGCCCGTCAGCCTGGCCGGTCCGAATGCCGAGAAGACCGTCGCGCTGGCCCTGCAGGGCGGCGGCGCCCACGGCGCCTTCACCTGGGGCGTGCTCGATGCCCTGATCGAGGATGGCCGCCTCGCCTTCGAGGCCGTCACCGGTGCCAGTGCCGGGGCGATGAACGCGGTCGTGATGGTCGATGGCTGGATCGCCGGAGGGCCGGAGGGCGCCCGCGCCGCCCTCGACCGGTTCTGGCGCGAGGCGAGCCTCGACGGTGACCTGTGGCCGGCCCAGCGCGGCGTGTTCGACCGGCTCTTCGACTTCTGGAACGAGAACCCGGTTCTGGACTTCTGGACGCGGGCGCTCAGGACCAGCCCCTACGTCTCCAACCCGCTCAACGTGAACCCGCTGCGCAAGGCCCTGGCCAAGCACGTGGATTTCGAACGTCTCCGGACGGCGGAGACCGCCGGGATCTATGTTTCGGCCACCAATGTCTGGACCGGCAAGCTCGCCGTCTTCGAGCGGGATTCCCTCAGCATCGACCATCTGATGGCCTCGGCCTGCCTGCCGACGGTGTTCCAGGCGGTGGAGATCGACGGCGTGCCCTATTGGGACGGTGGCTATCTCGGCAACCCGCCGATCTACCCGCTCTTCCACGGTGCCCGGACCCGCGACGTGGTGCTGGTTCAGATCAATCCGGTGGAACGCCGCGAGACCCCTCGCTCGCGCGAGGAGATCCAGGACCGGCTCAACGAGATCACCTTCAACGCCAACCTGATGCGGGAACTGCGCGCCATCGATTTCGTCGACGGGCTGATCGAGGACGGCGTGCTCGGCCGCAACGACTACCATCGCATGCTGGTCCATCGCATCGATGGGACTGGGGCCCTCGACGATTACAAGGCCTCCTCGCGGATGGATGCCCGGATGCGCGTGTTCGAAGGGCTGCGCGACAAGGGCCGCGCGGCGGCGCAGGCTTGGCTCGCCGAGCATTACGAGGGCATCGGACGAACCTGCACGCTCAATCTCAAGGCGACCTATCAATAGGGTTCCGGCCGGCCGGATTAGTCGGCCGGGCTCGCGCGTTAACTGAGCATGACGGCCGAACCCACCCAGACCGCCTCCGCTTCCTCCATCGTCGACCTGCTGGTCCCGCTGCGACGCTATGCGCGTTCGCTGACGCGCGACGCACTGAAGGCCGACGACCTCGTCCACGATACCCTCGTCCGCGCGCTGGAATCCGGTCTCTCCGTGAGGCCGAACACCAACCTGCGGACCTGGATGATGACGGTGCTGCACAACGTCTTCATCGACGACCAGCGCCGCAAGCGGGTGGAAGCCCGCCATGCCGAAGCCCTCGTCCAGATGGGCGACGAGAGCGTGCCGCCCGCGCAGGAGGGACAGGTGCGTCTCGCCCAGATCCGTCAGGCCTTCCTGACCCTGCCGGAGGAGCAGCGCGCCGCGCTCCACCTCGTGACCCTCGAAGGCATGGCCTATGCGGATGCCGCGGCCGTGCTCGGAATTCCCATCGGCACGCTGATGTCCCGCCTCGGTCGCGGTCGCGCCGCCCTGCGCGCCTTCGAGGAAGGCCAGACCGGCCGCGGCCGCTCCGAATCCTCGCCGGGTTCGGGGACGGCCAGACCCGAACGACCGCATCTGCGCCTCGTCAGCGACTGGAACGGCCAGGATTCCCGGCAGGACGTCCGGCTCGCGTCGAAAGCCATTGGCGGCTCGTAACCGCACAGAATTCGAGGGTACTCGGCTCCTCCGAGTACCAGGACTGTATGGAAGCATCGCCGTTTCCGATCGTTGAACTGGATACGACCGTCATGATCGACCCGATCACCGACAGTGACCTCGCCGCCTTCGTCGACGGCCAACTCGACGTCATGCGCCGGCTCGAGGTGGAAGCTCATCTCGCCCGCACGCCGGAGGCGGCGGCGCGGGTGATGGCCGAGATGCATGACAGGGACGCCCTGCGCCAGGCCTTCGCGCAACTGCCGGGACCGGGACCGGAGCGCAACCGCGCGGCGGCCCGCCGCCTCGACCGGTCCATGGCCTGGCGGCGCGTGGGCGAGCGGCTCAAGCGGGCGGCGGTGATCGTGCTTCTCGTGGGTGCCGGCTGGATCGCGCATTCGGACACCGGCGTGTTCGGCGTGCCCGACACCTTCGCCGCCCCGGTGGATCCGGCCCTGGTCGCCGATGCGCGCCAGGCGAGAGAGGTAGCCCAGATCCGCGCCCGCCTCGGCTCGCCCGCCTCGCCGAGCTACGACAAGGCCGGCATCTCCGGTGCCACCGGCATCGTCCTGCCGGACCTGCCGGGGGATTGGTCCGTGCGCGACGTCCAGATCGTGCCCGCGCGTCACGGGGCCGGGGTCGAGGTCATGATCGACGCCCCCGATCTCGGCGAGATCTCCCTGTTCGCGGCACGGGGCACCAACGAGGCGGCCTTCACCGGAGAGGTGACGAGCCCGGGCGACGGCGAGACCGTCTACTGGACGGCGGGTCGCTCGGTCTATGCGCTCAGCGGCAACGGCCACCAGGATGCGCTGCAAGAGGCGGCGCGGCGCCTCGCCTCGATCGATCCCGCCAAGCGCTGATCCGCCGGATGGCGCGGCCCGGCCGTCGCGCGTCGGATCTCAGCCGATCATCGACGGAACTCGGTCGTTCGCGATGAGCGTGCGCGCCTCGGCCGCATCCACATCCATCCTGGCGATCAACGCCTCGGCGCCGGAGAAACGTTCCTCGCCGCGGATGTAGCCGAGGAACTCCACGGCGATGGTCCGGCCGTAGAGATCGCCCGAGAAACCGAACAGGTTGACCTCGAGCAAGGGCGCGCCGTCGTCGAAGGTCGGACGACGGCCATAGCTCGCCACGCCGTCCCGCACCGTTCCATCGGGCAACCCGATGCGGACGGCATAGATGCCGTGAGAGAGGGCACAATCGGGCAAAGCCACATTCGCCGTGGGATAGCCCAGCGTCCGACCGCGCTTGTCGCCGTGCCGGACTTCTCCGCAGACAAACCAGCGGTAGCCGAGAAGCCGGTTCGCGCGAACGACGTCGCCCTGTCGCAGTGCTTCCCGGATCGCGCTCGACGAGACGGGAGCCTCGCCCTCCCCGATCGAGACCGGGGGGATGATCCGGCATGCCAGGGAGGCTTCGGCGCAGAGCCGGGCCAGCACCTCCGGCGTTCCCTCGCGTCCCCGCCCGAAATGGAAGTCGTGGCCGATCACGACGCCGGTGAGGCCGAGATCGCGCACGAGCAGGCCGTGGACGAACTCGGCGGCAGTGGTCCCCGCCATGAGAGCGTCGAAACGGCGCACGATCAGGCCGTCGAGGCCGAGGCGGGCGAAGACGATTTCCTTGGCAGCCGATCCCGTCAACCGGAACATCGGCAGGTCGGGGGCGAAATAGGCGCGCGGATGCGGTTCGAAGGTCAGCATCACCGCCGGCACGCCGCGCCGGTCGGCCTCCTCGCGGACGGCTTCCACGAGAGCGCCGTGGCCCCGGTGAACGCCATCGAAATTGCCGATCGCCGCGATGGCGCCGGCAAGGGCCGCCGGCACCGCTTCGTCCTCGCGGCAGATCGTGAAGGGCCGCCCCGACGGGGAGGCGGCTCCGGGGCGCACGGAAGGATCGTCGGCTGGCGCCATCGGGTTCAAATGGTCTCGAAGAAGCTGCGGCCGAAGCGGCGACCGTGGGGGATTCCGCGCGGGAACCTGTCGAAAAGCCGGAGGGGGGTCAAGGGAAGCGGCCGCCCGATCGACGGAGGATGCGCGATCCCTTGCGCAGTTAACCGCTTCGCAATGCTGGGCGAGGTACTTTCACGAACGAGAGGCGGCGCGAGGCGGCGCTTCCCCCAATTTTTTGCCACTTTCTCCGGTTCGCGGCATGCCGCACCGGCCCTGCACCGACGGAGCACCCCGACCCATGGCCCTCGATCTCGGCATGCCGATCCTCGTCGTGGACGATTATCAGACGATGGTCCGCATCATCCGCAACCTGCTCAAGCAGCTCGGCTTCGAAGAGGTCGACGATGCCTCTGACGGAACCGCCGCCCTCGCCCGGCTGAAGAACCGCAAATACGGCCTCGTGATTTCCGATTGGAACATGGAGCCCATGACCGGTTACGAGTTGCTGCGCCACGTGCGTGCCGACGAGGCCCTGCGCACCACGCCGTTCATCATGGTCACCGCCGAATCGAAGACCGAGAACGTGATCGCGGCCAAGAAGGCCGGCGTGAACAACTACATCGTCAAGCCCTTCAATGCGGCGACGCTGAAAAGCAAGATCGAGGCTGTTTGCGGCGCTTGAGCCGCAGACCCGATCTCTTTCTTCGGCGACTCACAGCATCGTGGAGCAACAAGCGATGGCCATGGCGGAAAAGTCACGGAAGGCCAGCCCTGACCCGGCATCGACGCGACCGTCGCTGATCCGGGAGCTGGTCGAGATCGCCGACTACATCGCGCATGTCCGCAGGGAGATCGCGGCCCTGCGGGCAAACGAGCTCACCCGTGACCGTCTGCCGATGGCGCATGAGGAGCTCGGCAGCGTCGTCGAGGCGACGGCGGGGGCGACGAACTCCATCATGAATGCGGCCGAGGAAATCCTCAGCCTGCCCAACGACAAGAACTACCGCGCCGCCGTCGAGGCACGGATGAACGACATCTTCGAGGCGTGCACGTTCCAGGACATCACGGGCCAGCGGATCGCCAAGGTGAGCGAATCCCTGCGCCAGCTCGAAAGCCGCCTCACGCGTTTTGCCGCCGCGGTGAAGGCGAAGGATGAGGGTGGCGTCGACCCGGCCGAGGTGGAGCGCCGGGTGCGAGCCGAGCTCCTCCTCCTCAACGGACCACAGATCAAAGGGCCCGCCACCGCCCAGGACGAGATCGACGCCCTGTTCTCCTGATCGGCGGGTCTCGCCGCTTGGGGCCGATGAGATCCGGGGCCGATGAGATCCGGGAACGCTACCAGATCAGCCGCTCGATGACGGCATCCGGGCGAACATCCTGCCGAGCAAGCCATTCGGACACCTCGCCGAGCGTGTCGTGCTCGGCGAGAACGCCGAGTTCCTCTGCGTGGATGCCTCGCGCCACCAGAAGGTTCGGGATGCCGTAGGCCGCCGCCCCTGCGATGTCAGTGCGCAGGGCGTCGCCGACGGCGAGGACGCGGGCGACGTCCGGCGCGGAGCCACCGTCGAGCTCCGCCGCCATGGCGAGCGCCGCCTCGTAGACGGGGCGGTACGGCTTGCCGGCATAGGTCACCGCGCCGCCGATCTCCGCATAGGCCTGCGCGATCAGACCGGCGCAGGGGATGAGCTTCTTCTCGCGCTCGACCACCAGATCGGGATTGGCGCAGATCATCGGCACGTCCCGCGCCCGGAACCCGGCCAGCGTCTCACGGTAATCCTCCGCCGTCTCGGTCGTGTCGTCGAACAGGCCGGTGCAGACCACGCGATCCGCCTCCCCGGCCGCCACGAGGTGGATGTCGAGGCCATCGAAGATCGTGGCATCGCGTTCCGGCCCGAGATGGTGGATGCGCTCGCCCGGATGCTCGGCGATCAGCCGCCGCGTCAAGTCGCCGGAGGTGAGGATGGCATCGTAGGCCTCCCGCGGCACGCCGTAGCCGTCGAGGATGGTCCGGACGCCGGCCCAGGGGCGGGGCGCGTTAGAGACGAGGATGACGCGCCGCCGGCGACCGTCCTCGGGCAGGGTGCGGAATCGGATCAGCGCCTCGCCCGCCCCCGCATGGGCCCGCGTCCCGTCATGCAGGACACCCCAGACGTCGCACAGGATGAGGTCGTAGCGCTCGGCGACGGCGGAAAGCCCGCCCAGAATCGGAACCGCAGCCGAGGATGCGGCGCGCGCGATCGTTTCGCTCATGAATCTGGCCTGACTGGCAAGGTATCGGGGGCATCGAGAATGGCTGACCGGTTAGGCCGCCCACGCCCTGAAATCAACGCAGCGCTATCGACGCGCCGGGGTCCGGGCGAGTCTGCCTCAGCCGGCGCGGCGCAGGAAATCGCGGAACGGCCGACGCTGCGGCGGCGGTTCCGGATCGTCGCCGCCGGGTTCTCGGGACGGAGGCGGCGCCGGGGATGGCGCGGCCTGTGGCGGAGCGGCGGCGAGAACTTCGGCCCGCACGGCCCGCGCCGGAGCGAAGACGGTGCCTTGCGCCAGCGGCACGTCGAGATCGATGAGATCCGGCACGTCGCTCTCGCGTTCCACCGACTCCGCGACGAGCCGGATGCCGGCCCGGGACAGGGAGGCGACGAGATCGTCGAGGGCGATATCGGGCATGGCCTGGCGGGAATCGGGACGCAGCAGGAGATCGGCGGGGACCTTGACCTGGCTGACGCCCCGGTCGGCCAGGGCCAGCGGATCGAGGCGCAGGTCCACGGGACGGTCCAGGGCGAAGCCGACACGACCGCGCAGTTCCGCCAGCGCGCCCGCCTGCTCGGCGTCTAGGCTGCGCCAGCTCGACTGGGGCAGCGCGATCACGAGGCGTCCCGACAGGCCGGGCTCGCCGACGAGCAGCCGAGGCAGCGTGCGCAGGAAGCCGGGCTCGAACAGGGAATGCGGCGACAGGGCGTAGGTCACCGCGGCCTGACTGCCGCGCCCGCTGAGATGGCGTGCCACGGTGGCGACCAGGGGAAGCATGCGTCGATCGAGCTCGGTCGTCCGCCCATGGCGTTCGAGGACCGGCAGGAACAGTTCCGGCTTGAGGATGTCGGCGCCGAGGCGCAGGCGCGCCAGTGCCTCGTAGGACACGACCTTGCGCTGGGGCAGGGAGACGATGGGCTGGAGATGGACCTCGAGCCCGTCGCCGTCGAAGGCCGCGACCATGACCGCATCGTGGCTCCGGTCCGGCCGCGCCCGGTCCGTGACGGGCTCGGACCGCTCGAGCGGCGGCCAGGCTCGGGGCACCCAGGGGGTCCCGCCCATCTCGTTGCGGAATGCCGGGGAAGGCGGCGGGACGACGGGGGCATCGAGGACGGCCTGACGGGAGGCCGGCCGGACGACCGGGGTCGGGGCGGGAGCCGCCGGCGGCGGCGCCTTGAGGCGGGCGATCTCACCATCCTGCGTGGCGACCACGGCGGCGAGTTCGCGGACGATGCCGCTGAGCAGGCCGATTTCCGCCGTGACTTCCTCGACGGCGGCCTCCACCGCGGTATTCCCAGCCTGCTTGCCCTGTGCCGGTGCCGGTTCGGCCTCGTCGGCGCGGGCGCGCTCGATCCGCATCTGCTGGTCGGCGATGAGGCGGGCCACGGTCTCCAGGCGCACGAGGCGTTGCGAGAGAATGTCGAATTCCCCCGAGAGCTTCTCGCAGCGCTGGTCGAGCTGACGCGCCCGGCGCGCGGCCAGGATGGCGACGAAGCCGCCCATGGCCGCCAATCCGAAGGCGCCGCCGATAGGGGAGATCACTGCGAGCGGCGCCAGGACCACGAACCCGATGAGACTCAGGAGCCACGGGACCGTGCGTCGGCCGACGATCCGGGCCATCGGAATACTCTTACCCTCACGACGATCGAGCGGAGATGCAGGGTCCCGGCCACGGATTCCGCAAGTCGGGACAGGCTCCGGTTGTCGCCGAGACGACGAGGTCCCACAAGATGGGCGCAGGCTGAGTGAACCGGTTTTTTGCCATGTGTTGCATGAGCTTCCAAGCTTGGCTTCAGCCAGTCTGGCATCGGCGCGGAGGCCGCCGGGGCCATTGCCCCTCGCGGCGGGAGGAGATTTGGCTCTACATGGGTGCGGGACATGACCCAGCGACGGGAGCGGGTGGATGGACGCGAGACGGGTGGACCTGCTGATGCAGGTGGACGGCATGACCTGCGACGGGTGCGCCGAGGCCGTGCGCAAGGCGATCCTCCGGATCGATCCGGAGGCGCATATCGCCGTCGACCGCGATCATGGGCGGGTGGCGATCACCACCGATGCCCAGTCCCTGACGATCGCCGAGGCCCTGGACCAGGCCGGCTACACGGCAACGGCGATGTCGGGCTGACGCCGGCCCCATCCACCGTTGCGGGCGATCCATGCGCGATTCCGTGCTTTCAAATGAAATTTTGCAGACGCGTTGAAAAATTCCGACGCGCTTTTGCTTGCTCCATCGCTCACAGTGATGACAACGGTGAAGCATGGTGCCCGCGGCGCCGATGCCCGACGCCCCGAACACACGACGTTCCACAATAAACGCCCGCGCGACACGCCATCGCGACGACAGACCGGGAGAGACTTATGCCCTCAGACATCGAGATCGCCCGCGCGGCAACCCTGAAGCCGATCACGCAGGTGGCCGAGACGATCGGCATTCCGGACGAGGCGCTGCATCATTACGGCCGGCACATCGCCAAGATCGACCACGCCTTCATCAAGTCGCTGGAATCGAAGCCCGAGGGCAAGCTCGTCCTCGTCACCGCCATCAGCCCGACCCCGGCCGGCGAGGGCAAGACCACCACGACGGTGGGTCTCGGCGACGCGCTGAACCGCATCGGCAAGAAGACGGTGATGTGTCTGCGCGAGCCCTCGCTCGGCCCGTGCTTCGGGATGAAGGGGGGTGCCGCCGGCGGCGGCAAGGCCCAGGTCGTGCCGATGGAGCAGATCAACCTGCACTTCACCGGCGATTTCCACGCCATCACTTCGGCGCACAGCCTCGCCGCCGCCCTCATCGACAACCACGTCTACTGGGCCAACGAGCTCAACATCGACGTGCGCCGCATCCATTGGCGCCGGGTCGTCGACATGAACGACCGCGCCCTGCGGTCGATCACCCAGTCGCTGGGTGGCGTCGCCAACGGCTTCCCGCGCGAGGACGGGTTCGACATCACCGTGGCCTCGGAAGTCATGGCGGTGTTCTGCCTCGCCCGTGACCTCGACGACCTCGAGGCCCGCCTCGGCCGCATCGTCATCGCCGAGACCCGCGACCGCAAGCCGGTGACGCTCGCCGACGTGAAGGCCACGGGTGCGATGACCGTGCTCCTCAAGGACGCGCTGCAGCCGAACCTCGTCCAGACCCTGGAGGGCAACCCCGCCCTGATCCATGGCGGCCCCTTCGCCAATATCGCCCATGGCTGCAACTCGGTGATCGCCACCCGCGCCGGCCTCAAGCTCGGCGACTACGTGGTCACCGAAGCCGGCTTCGGCGCGGATCTCGGCGCCGAGAAGTTCATCGACATCAAGTGCCGGCAGGCGGGGCTGAAGCCCTCGGCGGTGGTCATCGTCGCCACGGTGCGCGCCCTCAAGATGCATGGCGGCGTCTCCAAGAAGGAACTCGGCTCCGAGAACCTCGACGCCCTGGAGAAGGGCTTCGCCAACCTCGCCCGCCACGTGGAGAACGTGCGCGGCTTCGGCCTGCCCGTGGTCATCGGCGTCAACCACTTCTATGCCGACACCGATGCCGAGCACGCCAAGCTGAAGGAGCTGTGCCGCGACAAGCTCCAGGTCGAGGCCATCACCTGCAAGCATTGGGCGGAAGGCGGAGCCGGCGCCGAGGAGCTGGCGCAGGCCGTGGTCAAGCTGGCCGAGGGCGAGCAGAAGCCGCTGACCTTCGCCTACGAGACCGAGACCAAGCTCACCGACAAGGTCAAGACCATCGCCACCAAGCTCTACGGCGCGGGCGACATCCAGGTGGAATCCAAGGCCGCCACCAAGCTCGCCCAGTTCGAGAAGGACGGCTACGGCAACCTGCCGGTCTGCATGGCCAAGACACAGTACTCGTTCTCCACCGACCCGAACCTGATGGGCGCGCCCTCGGGCCACACCATCTCGGTGCGCGACGTGCGGCTCTCGGCCGGCGCCGGCTTCGTCGTGGTGATCTGCGGTGAGATCATGACCATGCCCGGCCTGCCCAAGGTCCCCGCCTCGGAGGGCATCCATCTCGATGCCGACGGGCAGATCGAAGGCCTGTTCTAGCCGGACGCCAGCGGCCCCTCCCCTGTCGGGGAGGGGTGCCTGCCCGGCCTCGCGTGATCCCTCGCCCCGGTTGTGATAGCCGGGTCGGCATGCAGTCCCGCCGGCCCCGCTCATGATTCCCTGGCTCGTCCTCGACACCGCACCGATCCCCGGGGATGCGGGCCAGTTGCGGCTGCTTCAGCGCGGCACCGAATTCTCGATCCAGCTCGGACATAACGAGCTGATGAACAGCCGCCTCAGCGGCTCGGAGAAGGCGCTGGCGACCCTCGCGGCGGAGCGGGTCGGAGGCCGCGCGGGGGCGCGTTTCCTCATCGGCGGTCTCGGCATGGGCTTCACCCTGCGGGCGGCACTCGATGCCCTGCGGCCCGACGCCGAACTCGTCGTGGCGGAACTGGTGCCGAACGTGGTGGATTGGGTGCGCGGGCCGCTCCGGGATCTGTCGGCCGATGCGCTGTCGGACCAGCGGGTGACGTTGCGGATCGGCGACGTGGTCGCCGCGATCCGCGCGGACAGTTCGGCGTACGACGCCATCCTGCTCGACGTCGACAACGGCCCCGACGGCCTCACCCGGCCCGAAAACGACAGGCTCTACAACGAGATGGGTCTGGCTGCCGCCATGGCGGCTTTGCGGGTGGGTGGGGTGCTGGCGGTGTGGTCCGCCCATCCCGACAGGCACTTCACCCAGCGCCTGCGCCGGGGCGGGTTTTCCGTGGAGGAGGTGCCGGTGCGGGCCAATGTCACGAGCGGCGCCCGCCACACGATCTGGCTCGCTTCGAAGTCCGGCCGCGCCCGGCGCTGAAGCCAGAGGAGCGTGTCAGGCCGAGTGTCGACCGCGCTCCAGGCGTCGGTTGAGGCGGGTTACGCCATAGATTTCAGCGAGTTGGCGTCGGGCCGCCTTCACCGGCGCGTCGTCGCGCTCGGTGCGGGCCGCCGCGATGACGCGCAGCGTATGCGCCACGCAAAGCTCCAGACGGACCGTGGCTGCACCGTCCGGCGGTCGCCGATCCTGGACCGGATTCTCGGCAATGGTCATGCGGCAAGCCCCCTCGATCATGACGAACGGGACCGGGTCTAACTGCGCCATGCGGCGGCCATTGGGTGGAGACTGGGCCACACGGTGACAGCTTGGCCATGGCGCCGACGCGTGGCGGTGCTCAGTCGCGCGTGCTGCCCTCGTTGAACTTGTCGCGGCAGACATATCCGACGAAGCATTTGGCCACGTCACGGGTGAGTTCGTAGGCGGGCTTGGGCGCTTCCGGCAGGGGGCAGAAGCCGCCGTCGCGGACGATCCTGTCGTAGGTGATCGGCCCCGTGGTCATCACGATGGCGCCGACGCGGTTCACCAGGGCGGCGGCGTCGGCGCAGAGCATGGCGGGGGTCGCGGGCCGCTCCTGTGCCGAAACAGTGAGCGGAGCCAGGACGATACAGGCGGCGAGCGCGGATCTCATGGCACAGGATCTCATGGCGGAGCGATCGTTTCGAGCGGGGTGCCGGGCGGATGCGCCGCCCGGTGGGAGCGGAGGATAGCGCCGGGCGGCACCGCCGCCAATCCGCCGGGTGACGCCCTCTCTCACGCCGCCCGTTTCAGCGGCTCGGCCGCGGCGGCCACCGCCAGGGTGAAGTCCAGCGCCTCGTCGAGCCCCTCCCGCCAGAGGGAGATCGGCGTCGGACGGGCCAGGACGAGAGCCCCCTCCGCATCGCCATCGGCCAGGGTCACGACGGCGCCGAGCTTCGTGGCGAGTCCGCGCATGGGTCCGTTCCGGCTGAGACAACGGACATGCAGGTCGCGGACGCCGCGGTTGCGCGCCGCCGAGACGATCCGCCGGAAGAGGGCGTGGCCGAGGCCGTTGCGGCGGAAACCGCGCTCCACGGCGAAGGCCGCCTCCGCGTCGCGGCCGAGGCTCAGCCCCGGCACGGGGCCGGTGAGCGGGCGCAATTCGCCGAGCGCTCGCAGCGTCCCCTCGACGAAGCCGCCGAAGACCAGCCCCTCGACCGTGAGGGCGCGGGCCGCATACGCGACGGCCGCCGCATCGCTCAGGGCGGCCATGAAGCGGTTGGCTCTGGTATCGGGGTCGAGCCGCAGGAAATAGGCCTCGACCATGGCACGGTCGCTGGGCCAGAGGCGCCGGACATTCGGTCCGGTCGGAATCGTGTCGGGCATCGTGGTGCCGTACTCCAGAATGACAACGCGCAGGCTGCGCGGGCTCCGGGCGTAACCTCCCTCGAGGAGGCCACCAGATGGCATCGGCCTCGGTTTTGTGCAACGCAACAAAACGTCATCCCGCCGGCGCGCCACGCTTGATCCCCCCGGCGACGCGCGGCAGACCGGTCTTCGGGCCTGTCGCCGGACCGGTTCCATCTACGTGCGCGCGGCCATCGCGCCGTCTCGTATCCGAGGTCGCCATCGTCGTGAGTCCCCCCTCAGGTTCCGCCCCGTCCGCCGGTTCGCAGGGCGGCGATTCTCCTCCCGGTCCGGTCGCGGCACGCTACGACATGCTGGTCTCGTCCGGCGCCATCGAGCGCGACCCGGCCCAGATCCATCTGGTGCAGGCCCTCGACAGGCTGGTCCAGGATCTCGACCGGCGCAGACGGGCGAAGAAGGGCAGCGCGCTCGGCTGGCTGTTCGGGCGCAGCGGTGACGGAGAAGGCCCGCCCAAGGGTCTCTACATCTGGGGCTCCGTCGGGCGCGGCAAGACCATGCTGATGGACCTGTTCCACGAGGCGGCGCCGGGCAAGAAACGCCGCGTCCATTTCCACGGCTTCCTGTCGGATGCCCATGAGCGCATCCATGCCCACCGGCAGGCACTCAAGGCGGGCACGGCCAAGGGTGACGACCCGATCCCGGTGGTGGCGGACGCCCTGGCCGACGAGGCGACGCTGCTCTGCTTCGACGAGTTCACGGTCACCGACATCGCCGATGCGATGATCCTCGGCCGGCTGTTCGGGGCGCTGTTCAAGCGCGGCGTCACCGTGGTGGCGACCTCCAACGTCGAGCCGGACCGGCTCTACGAGGGCGGACTGAACCGCGCGCTGTTCCTGCCCTTCGTCGCGGAGCTGAAGAACCGGGTCGAGATCCTGCGCCTCGATTCCCGCACGGATTTCCGCCTGGAGAAGCTCGGCGGTGCCTCGGTCTATCACGTGCCCGCCGACGAGGCGGCCGAGGCCGCCCTCACTCAGGCCTTCAAGGGCCTCACCGGCAAGGCGAGGGGCAAGCCGGCCACGATCCGGGTGAAGGGCCGCGAGGTGGCCGTGCCGGAGGAGGCCGCCGGCGTCGCCCGGTTCGGCTTCGCCGATCTCTGCGCCCAGCCGCTCGGCGCCTCCGACTACATGGCCATCGCCCAGTCGTTCCAGACGGTGATCGTCTCGGGAATCCCGGTGATGGGCGAGGCGAACCGCAACGAGGCCAAGCGCTTCATCACCCTCGTCGATACGTTCTACGACGCCCACGTGAAGCTCATCGCCTCGGCGGCGGCCGAGCCGACCGGTCTCTACACGGCGACCGAGGGCCGCGAGGCGTTCGAATTCGATCGCACGGTCTCGCGCCTCATCGAGATGCGCTCGTCGGAATACCTCGCCTTGCCCCATGGGCGGGGGGATTCCGAGGCGAGCGGGTCCAGCTCCGGTCTCGTGGAGACCTGATCGCCCGTTTGCGGTGGTTCTGAAAGGCTTTGCCTCCTCCTGAGGGGCCGTGTAGCGGCTTTGAGGGAGGGCTCCTTAGGATCGCGCGACGACTGGAGGCCTCCTTCGAGGCCCGCTGACGCGGGCACCTCAGGATGAGGTGGTCCGCCGGGATGATCCACCTTGGCATGAGCATCTGAGCGGACCGACCGATCGGGCAATGTGACCGCAGCGATATCGGCGTGATTCGAAAGGTTTGGCCCTCAGCCGGAGCGATGTCGGCAGGGGCGGCATAGACAACGAGCGACCGTCGAAAGCGTCGCACGGTCCCGATGCGCGCCGTGCGCAACAGCACATCGAATCCGCGGCCGAGCTTCGCGAAAGCGGCGCCCGTGGCTGCCGGCCGTTGCACTGCAGCACCCCGACCGTTTAATTGGATTCATTATGAGGTACGGGGCGTGGGCGCTTCGTGCACTGCGACGGCTCCCTGTCGAGGGGCGCCGGATCCGCTGCCGCACCTCAAAGACGTTTCGATGCGGGACGGCGACCATGTCGCGCGCGCCCCGCGCCTGACTGACGACCTCCGAGGTATTCGCGAGCCCGACGGATTGGTGGCCAGCCGATCTCGTCCGGTCCGTGGCCTGAGCGATGACAGGATACACCGATGATCAAACTCACCGTGAACGGGGCTGAACGCAGCTTCGACGGCGATCCCGATATGCCGCTGCTGTGGTTCCTGCGCGACGAAGTCGGCCTCACCGGCACCAAGTTCGGCTGCGGCCAGGCCCTCTGCGGCGCCTGCACCATCCATCTCGGCGGCACCGCCGTGCGCGGCTGCGTCACCCCCATCTCCGCGGCCGAGGGCCAGGAGGTGGTGACCATCGAGGGGCTTTCCCCCGACGGCAACCACCCGGTCCAGGCGGCGTGGCGCGACCTCAACGTCTCGCAATGCGGCTACTGCCAGTGCGGGCAGATGATGCAGGCGGCCTCCCTCCTCAAGGAGACCCCGAAGCCCAGCGACGACCAGATCGACGAGGCCATGAGCGGCAACCTCTGCCGCTGTGGCACCTATCCGCGCATCCGCGCCGCGATCCACCAGGCCGCCGGAAACGCGCCGGCCGCCAACAAGGGAGAGCGCCTGTGATTCACGACGCACAGCTCACGGCCGACCTCGCCACCGAGACGACCGCCGCCCCCGAAGCGCCGAGCGCTCTCGCCAATGTCAGCCGCCGCGCCATGCTCGGCGGACTGGGCGCCCTGGTGCTCGCCCTGTCCTGGCGCGATTCCGCGCGGGCGGAGGAGAAGGCCGAGGGTCCCAAAAAGTTCGGCGCCGATGCCATGCCGCATGGCTGGCAGGACGACCCGAAGGTGTTCGTGGCCATCGCGCCGGACGGCACCGTGACCATCACCTGCCATCGCTCGGAGATGGGCCAGGGCGTGCGCACCTCCGTCGCCCTGGTGGTGGCCGACGAGCTCGAGGCCGATTGGGCCAAGGTGAAGGTCGCCCAGGCCTGGGGTGACGAAGCCCGGTTCGGCAACCAGGATACCGACGGTTCGCGGAGCTTGCGCCACTTCTTCCCGCATCTGCGCCATGCGGGTGCCGCGGCGAAGGCCATGCTGGTCCAGGCCGCCGCCAAGCAATGGGGCGTGCCGGCAGCGGAAGTGAAGGCCGAGAACTCCGTCCTCACCCACGTCAAGTCGAAGCGCACGCTGGGCTACGGCGATGTCGCGGCGGCCGCCGCCGAACTCGCCGTCCCCGCCCGCGAGAGCGTGATCCTGAAGGACCCCAAGGCCTTCAAGTTCATCGGCAAGGGCAAGATCGGCCTCATCGACAACCGCGACATCACCACCGGCAAGGCGATCTACGGCCTCGATACCCGCCTCGACGGGATGCTCTACGCCCTCGTCGCCCGCCCGCCGGTCTTCGGCGGCAAGGTGGCGAGCTACGACGATGCCGAGACGATGAAGATCCCCGGCGTGGTCAAGGTGTTCAAGATCGACGCGCCCGAAATCCCGTCCGAGTTCCAGCCGATCGGCGGCGTCGCCGTCATCGCCAAGAACACCTGGGCGGCGATGAAGGGCCGTGAGGCCCTGAAGATCACCTGGGACGACGGCCCGAACGCGACCTACGATTCGGTCGCCTTCCGGGGCGAGCTGGAGAAGGCGGCGCGGGCGCCCGGCAAGGTCGTGCGCAACCAGGGCGACGTCGACGGCGCCATGGCCAAGGCCAAGCAGCGGATCGAGGCCGAGTATTTCGTGCCCCATCTCGTCCAGGCCCCGATGGAGCCGCCGGCCGCCACGGTGCGGATCAAGGACGGATTCTGCGAGGCCTGGGCCTGTACCCAGGCGCCCCAGGCGACCCACGACCGTCTGGCCAAGAAGCTCAACCTGCCGGCCGACAAGGTGCGGGTGAACGTGACGCTCCTCGGCGGCGGCTTCGGCCGCAAGTCCAAGCCCGATTACGTGCTCGAGGCCGCCCTGTGCTCGCAGGCCGTGGACGGTGCCCCGGTCAAGCTCACCTGGACCCGCGAGGACGACCTCCATCACGGCTACTACCACACGATCTCGGTGGAGCGCCTGGAGGCCGGCCTCGACGACAAGGGCATGCCGGTGGCCTGGCTCCACCGTTCGGCGGCGCCCACGATCGGCTCGATCTTCGCCGCCGGCGCCAAGAACGAGCTGCCCTTCGAGCTCGGGATGGGGCTGACCAACACGCCGTTCGCCGTGCCCAATATCCGCCTCGAGAACCCGGCGGCGGACGCGCATGTGCGCATCGGATGGTTCCGCTCGGTGTCGAACATCCCGCACGCCTTCGCGATCCAGTCCTTCGTCGCCGAGTTGGCGCATGCGGCGGGTCGGGACCCGAAGGAGTACCTGCTGGCCCTGATCGGCCCCGACCGGGTGATCGACCCGACCAGCATCGGCGATGTGTGGAATTACGGCGAAGATCCCGCCCGCTACCCGATCGAGACCGCACGCCTGCGCGGCGTCATCGAGGCGGCGGCCAAGGGAATCGGCTGGGGCCGCAAGCTGCCGAAGGGACGGGGCCTCGGCATTGCCGGACACTACAGCTTCGTCACCCATACGGCGGTGGCGGCCGAAGTGGAGGTGGGGTCCAAGGGTGAGGTCTCGGTCAAACGCATCGACATCGCCGTCGATTGCGGACCGCACGTCAACCCGGAGCGTATCCGCTCGCAGATGGAGGGCGCCGTCGTCATGGGGATGGGCTTGGCCTTGTCGGCCGAGATCACCTTCAAGGACGGGCGCGCGCAGCAGAACAACTTCGACGGCTACGAGATCACCCGTCTCGACGCTGCCCCGAAGGAGCTGCACGTCCACCTGATCCAGAACAACGACTACAGCCGCCCGCTCGGCGGTGTCGGTGAGCCGGGCGTCCCCCCCGTGGCGCCGGCCATCGCCAACGCGGTCTTCGCCGCCACCGGCCGCCGCATCCGGCAGCTGCCGATCCGCGACCAGCTGAGCTCGTAAACACAAAGACCCTTCGGCCCGAAGACTTGGGCCGGAGGGTCACATCGTTCGACACGTGATCCAGTCCTCCACCTCATCCTGAGGTGCCGCGAAGCGGCCTCGAAGGAGGGGTCCAGCGCCGACTGCGCGAACTGGAGGCCTCCTTCGAGGCCTCCGCTGCGCTCCGGCGCCTCAGGATGAGGTACCGAATGGGAATGAGGCCGGCGAGGGTGCCGTCCTTCTATCTCACAGCCAAGACCCGCGCCTCCCGGCCTTCCTCCCGATACTCGCCCCAGGCCTGTTTCAGGATCTGGATCGAGGAGGTGAGGAAGATGCCGGCCATGAGGGCGGCGACCGCGAGGTCCGGCCAGGCCGACGTGGTGCCCCAGACGGCGAGCGCCGCGCCCATCACCACGATGTTGCCGATGGCGTCGTTGCGCGAGCACAGCCAGACGGAGCGGACGTTGGCGTCGCCGTCCTTGTAGCGCATCAGCAGCAGGACCGAGGCGACGTTGGCGGCGAGCGCCAGCAGGCCGATGCCGCCCATCCATTCCGCGCTCGGCACGCCGAGGACGAGGGTCTGGTAGAGCGTCGAGCCGAAGACCCAGACCGCCATCAGGCTGAGGCTCACCCCCTTGGCCAGGGCCGCCAACGAGCGGGTGCGCAGGCTCGCGCCGATGACCGCGAGGCTGAGGCCGTAGGTGACGGTGTCGGCCAGGAAATCGAGGGCGTCCGCCTTCAGCGCCTGCGATCCGGCCGCCTGGCCCGCCGCCATCTCTGTGACGAACATCGCGCCGTTGAGGGCGATGACGAGCCACAGCACCCGCTTGTAGCGCGGATCGACCCCGTCGAAGACCGGAACGCCGCCGCCGCAGCCGCAGGATTCCTCGTGCGCCGAGGCTGTCGGAGCGTGCGGCGCGACGGCATGGTGATGCCCGTCGCCGGGTGCATGAGCATGCGCGTGTGTGTGGATGGCGGTCTGGTTCTGGCTCGTGCCGCAGCAGGATTCGGCCATGGCTGTCTCCTCGTTTCGTCGTTAGACAGGAGCCTACAAGCTCTAGCGACTAGAGGATCAAGCGGAAAATGACGTTCTCGATCGGAATCCTGTCGCGCCGCGCCGGGGTGAAGGTGCCGACGATCCGCTATTACGAGCAGGTCGGGCTGATGCCCTCGCCCCCGCGCACCGACGGGCAGCAGCGCCGTTATGGCGACGCCGAGGTGGCGCGGCTCAACTTCATCCGGCACGCGCGCGAGCTCGGCTTCGAGGTCGATGCGATTCGCGAACTTCTCGCCATGAGCGCGCAGCCGGAGGAATCCTGCGCCGAGGTGGACCGCCTGGCGCGACGCCACCTGGCGGAGGTGGAGCAGCGCATTGCCCGGCTGGTCTCCCTGCGCACGGAATTGCAGCGCATGGTGACGGAATGCGGCCACGGGCGGGTGGGCGAGCGCCGGGTCATCCAGGTTCTGGCGGATCACGGCGAATGCGACCACGACCATGGCGGTGCGCGGCCGGGATTCGCCGAGGCGTAAACTTCGCCGCTCCGGCGGAGCCGAAGAGGCGGGCGGCGGGTTGTCCCGTCACAGCCCCCCGTTGAGGATGCCCCATGTTTCAGAGACCCCGTTCCTTCGCCGCCGTACTGGCCGCCGGATTCGCCGCCAGCCTCGTGGCCGGCCCGGTCCTCGCCTCCCCGTGTTCGGAGGAGATCGCGCGCCTCGAAGCGAAGGTGAAGGAGGAGGCGACCGGCGCCATCTCGGCCTCGACCTCGGGCAAGGCGGCGGCCGGCGCGCGGGAAGGCCAGGGAGAGACCGGGCAGGCAGGCAACGCCTCGACCCCGGCCGCTCCGCCGGAGAAATCCGCCGAGGCCGGCAAGGGCTCCGATGCGGCGATGCAGGCCAAGGTCGCCCTGGACGAGGCCCGCACCGCCGACGGCAAGGGCGACGCCCAGGCCTGTAACGCCGCGCTGCAGCGCGCCAAGAGCCAGCTTGCCACGGCTCCGTGAGCGCGGGCGCACCGGCCGGGGGAGCCCGGCACGGTGCCTGTGGCCCGCAGGATGGCCCGTTGCGCGATGGCGCGGCGGGTCGTGGGGATGTCCCGGCAAAGCGTGAAAAGAGAAGTTTCTTCTTTTGAGGCCGTCTCGGACATCCGCCTCGACCGGCGTCGTATCGGCACGGACGCGGACTGCGTGCCGGCTCGCCCGTCCCTTGTCTTTCAGGCGGCGTGGGAAGGCCGCCGCCGTCGATGGAGGATCCCTTCGGGGGGCCTAGGCGGCGGCGCTGAGGGCGTGTTTGTTGCCCTGAATGCCGGCGCACAGATCATCGATCTCCGCAAGATCTAGACTTTCACCTGAGTGGCTTGCAATTGCATCGATCAGGTGATCTTGCCGAGGATCGAAGGGATGGCCCTGAAGGCGATAGAATTGATAGTAACGCAATGCCGCCAATACGGTGTCGCGCTCTCGCACTGTGATGGTGATGGTCTGCATTCTTTGAAGATCTCCCCTTCGTGCAGTTTTTGCTCTCCGAACACTTGAATCCGACTCAGCGAGCGAGAGCGTTGTAACCCCGCTTCGGTGCAGCCGTCCACAGCCGGAAACCATTCGGTAACCCTGTCGGCGGGTCGGCCGAGGGGTCGGCCGGAGGCAACCCTTTGCAGGCGTGCCATTTCCTCCCGGAGGGACGGGCGGCGGATTTATTTCGCCCTGGAAATGTAAAATGTCATTGACAGGAAAGAGGAAAACTGGCGGCGCCCGGCAAAGCTCGGCCGCATGCGTCTTTCGCGGAATCGATAAAATTGTTCTTAACCAATCCGTGGGAGCCTTCTGGTCACGACCGACTCACTCACCCGTGAGAAAGTCGAGTATGAGCGGAGCCACCCCTCATGACCAAAATGCAGCCGGATGACGGGCAGGACGGTCGAGCACACCGGGCAAGACCGGTGGCGCTCTCCGCGAGCGTACGACGCCATCTCGGGCTGAACCTGCGCACCCATTATGCGGCTTCACTGGTCGAACCAGTGGGCGAGCGGATCGAGACGCTGCTGACGAAGCTCGGCCGCACGAAGGGCTGACTCGTCACGCCGGATGAGCGGGACGACACACGCCGTTCAGAATTGCGGTGCTATGGGTTCCGCCAACGCGCCGGACCTGCCCGGCCCGTCCGCAGCCAACCCGCGAAACCCGATCCCATGACCGTCCTCGTTCTCGTCGTCGCCGGAAACATCCTGCTCGCGACCCTGTTCTCCCTGGTCGCCCTCGCCTCCGACTGAACGGCCCCCGCGAGACGCTTCGGCGTTCCAGCCTGCCTCCACATCACGGCCCTCGACACAGCGAGAGCCACCCAGCCCGGACGACCGGTCGCGGCATGCCGCAACCGGCGCTTCGTCGTGCCTCCATGGATCGGTCCGACGCCGTCCGGCCCCGCTCTCCGTTTCGCCGATTCGCCGGCCTAGCGGCCCTCGCGATCGGCCGGAGTCCGCCATGCGGATCGGCGCGTGATCCGGGGCGGAACGTCCTTTCTAAAGAACCAGCCTCCCTGAGCATGTTGTTCCAAATCGCCGGCAACGGAGAGATTTTCGTTCTCCATGCCGCCTGGAGTTCTTCAGGGACTCGTTTTTTAAAGGAGAATTACCTATCTAAGCTCAGTAACGCCAATCCGGCCAAGCTTGACATTGTTCTTTAAAAAGAACGAAACGTAGCATCACCGGGGCATCGGGACGGCAACGTTCCCGCGCCGCGACGTAGCCGGAGACAACCCTGTGAGCTCGACCATGTCCTCGACGCCCAACGCCCGCCGTCTCTCCCGGAGAAGGCGTATCCTCGCCCTGTGCGCCGGTTCGGTCGGCCTGGTCTCGGCGGGGCTCGGCTCCGCGCTGCTAACATCCGGCACCGCCCAGGCGCAGACCGAACTCCTCAACGTCTCCTACGATCCGACGCGGGAACTCTATAAGGAGATCAACGCGGCCTTCATCGAGGAGTGGAAGGCCAAGACCGGCGAGACGGTCACCATCCGGGCCGCGCATGGCGGCTCGGGCTCGCAGGCCCGCACCGTCATCGACGGCATCCCCGCCGATGTGGTGACCCTGGGCATCCCCTCCGACATCGACGCGATCAGCCGCATCTCGAAGAAGATTCCCGCCGATTGGCGCACCAAGCTGCCCAACGAAGGCCTGCCCTATACCTCCACCGTGGTGTTCCTGGTGCGCAAGGGCAACCCGAAGGGCGTGAAGGACTGGGGCGACCTGGTGAAGCCGGACGTGAAGGTGATCACCCCGAACCCGAAGACCTCCGCCGGCGGGCGCTGGAACTTCCTCGCGGCCTGGGGCTACGCCTACGAGAAGGAAGGCAAGAACGCGGACAAGGCCAACGCCTTCGTCGGCCAGCTCTACAAGCAGGTGCCGGTGCTCGATACGGGGGCCCGCGGCTCCACCGTGACCTTCGCCCAGCGCGGTCTCGGCGACGTGCTGCCGACCTGGGAGAACGAGGCCTATCTCGTGTTCGACGAGTTCGGCCGCGACAAGTTCGACGTCGTGGTGCCGCCGACCTCGATCTACGCCGAGCCGCCGGTGGCCCTGGTCGACGCCAATGTGGACAAGAAGGGCACCCGCAGGCAGGCCGAGGCCTACCTGCAGTTCCTCTACACGGACAAGGCACAGGCGATCTTCGCCAAGCACCATTACCGTCCGATCAAGCGCGAGGCCGCCAAGCCCGAGCATCTCGCGCAGCTGCCCGAGCTCAAGCTCTTCAAGATCGAGGATCTCCAGGGCAACTGGGACGATATCCAGAAGAAGAACTTCGACAATGGCGGCCTGTTCGACCAGCTGAGCAAGCCGCCGCAGTAACGCGGACCTCCCCCGTCGCGGCTACGGGATTCCTACATCTGCTGCTGCAGGCAGAGCGCGTCCCTCTCCCCCTTGTGGGAGAGGTCAGGAGTGGGGGTGGCGCCGCTTGCCTCCGCAGCTTGAGGGTCGCCCGACCACCCCCACCTCCAACTCCTCCCCACAAGGGGGAGGAGGGCTCGTCAGCGCAGACCGCGAAATGTGTGACCCTTAGCCGTCACGGCGAGGGTGCCCGCGGAGCGGAGGGCGACCTTCCGCCGGACACCGCACCCGCTTCCCGACCCGCCGATGCGTGAGCGAGGCGACCCACTTCAGGACCACTCCATGGCAGAGCCCCCTCTGCGTCCGAGACGACGCTTCCGTCAGCCCAGCGTGATTCCGGGCTTCGGCATCACCTTCGGCTACACCCTGACCTGCCTCGGCATCATCGTGCTGCTGCCGCTCGCCGCCCTCGTCGCCCGCGCCTCCGGCCTCGGCCTGTGGGGGATCTGGGCGGTGGCCACCGATCCGCGCGTCGCCAGCGCCCTGCGCGTGAGTTTCGGCGTGTCGCTCCTCGCCGCGCTCACCGCCTCGGTCTTCGGCTTCCTCATCGCCTGGGTGCTGACCCGCTACCGGTTCCCCGGCCGCAAGATCGTGGACGCGGTGGTGGACCTGCCCTTCGCCCTGCCCACCGCCGTCGCCGGCATCGCCCTGGCCTCCCTCTATGCGCCCAACGGTCTCGTCGGCGAGCAGCTCGCCAAGCTCGGGATCGAGGCCGCCTACACGCCGGTGGGCATCTACATCGCCATGGTCTTCATCGGCCTGCCCTTCGCCGTGCGGACGGTGCAGCCCCTCATCGAGGAAATCGACAAGGAGATCGAGGAGGCCTCGGCCACCCTCGGCGCCGATCGCTGGCACACCCTCATCAAGGTGGTGGTGCCGCCGCTGATCCCGGCGGTGCTCACGGGCTTCGCCCTCGCCTTCGCCCGCGGCGTCGGGGAATACGGCTCGATCATCTTCATCGCCGGCAACCTGCCCTACGTCTCCGAGATCGCGCCGCTCCTCATCGTCATCAAGCTCTCCGAGTTCGATTACGGGGGCGCCTGCGCCATCGCGACGATCATGCTCGGCATCTCGTTCGTGACGCTGCTGGCCATCAACCTGATCCAGGCCTGGAGCCGCAGGAGATTCGGATATGTCTAGCGCCCTCGCCACCACTCGGCCCCCCGCCCGCGCCGGGAGCGTGGTCACCGAAGGCCTCGCCGTCCGCGCGCTGCTGATCGGGATCGCGGTGGTCTTCCTCGCCCTGTTCCTGGTGCTGCCCCTGGTGACGGTGTTCATCCAGGCCTTCGCCAAGGGCTGGTCGGCCTATCTCGCCGCCTTCTCCGAGACGGATGCCCGCTCGGCGATCCGCCTCACCCTGCTGACCGCGGCCATCGCCGTGCCGTTCAACCTCGTCTTCGGCGTCATGGCCTCCTGGGCCATCGCCAAGTTCGAATTCCGCGGCAAGAACCTGCTCGTGACCCTCATCGACCTGCCGTTCTCGGTCTCGCCGGTGGTCTCGGGCCTGATCTACGTGCTCGTCTTCGGCGCTCAAGGGTTCCTCGGCCCGTGGCTGCTCGCGCACGACATCCAGATCATCTTCGCCGTTCCCGGCATCGTGCTCGCCACGATCTTCGTCACCTTCCCCTTCGTCGCCCGCCAGCTGATCCCGCTGATGCAGGAGCAGGGGACGGCGGAGGAGGAAGCCGCGCTGACCCTCGGCGCCTCCGGCTGGCACGCCTTCCGGACGGTGACGCTGCCCAACATCCGCTGGGGGCTGCTCTACAGCGTGCTCCTCTGCAACGCCCGGGCGATGGGTGAATTCGGCGCGGTGTCGGTGGTCTCGGGCCATATCCGCGGATTGACAAACACGCTGCCGCTCCACGTGGAGATCCTCTACAATGAGTACAACTTCGTTGCCTCTTTCGCCGTCGCTTCCCTCCTTGCCGGCCTCGCTCTTGTCACCCTCCTCGTCAAATCCCTTCTCGAATGGCGCTTCAGCGCCGAGATCGCAGCCGGCGCACGGGGCCACTGACCCGGTGGGACCGTCCACGGCGATCCGGGTCGAGGGGCTGTCGAAGACCTTCGACACCGCGGCGGTGCTGCACGACCTCTCCCTCGACGTGCGGGCGGGAGAGCTGCTGGCGCTGCTCGGTCCCTCGGGCTCGGGCAAGACCACGCTGCTGCGCATCATCGCCGGGCTCGATTTCCCCGATCGCGGGCGGATCATCTTCGGCGCCGACGATGCCACGCGGGTTCCGGTGCAGGAGCGCGCCGTCGGCTTCGTGTTCCAGCACTACGCCCTGTTCAAGCACATGAGTGTCGCCGAGAACATCGCCTACGGCCTCAACGCCCGCAAGCGCGCGGACCGGCCGGCCAAGGCCGAGATCAAGCGCCGGGTCGGCGATCTCCTCGACCTCATCAAGCTCTCGGGCTTCGCCGACCGCTACCCGTCGCAGCTCTCCGGCGGCCAGCGCCAGCGCATCGCGCTGGCGCGCGCTCTGGCCGTGGAGCCCCGCGTGCTGCTGCTGGACGAGCCCTTCGGCGCCCTCGACGCCCAGGTGAGGAAGGACCTGCGCCGCTGGCTGCGCGAGATCCACGACCGCACCGGCCAGACCACGATCTTCGTGACCCACGACCAGGACGAGGCGCTGGAACTCTCCGACCGCGTCGCCGTCCTGTCCAAGGGCCGCCTCGAACAGATCGGAACTCCCGACGAGGTCCAGGAGAACCCGGTCTCCTCCACCGTGCTCAAGTTCCTCGGCGACACGATCGAGGTGGAGGCCATCGCCCAGGGGAGCGAGGTCCGCGTCAACGGCCGCCTCACCCCGGTGAAGGCACCGCCCGGCCTCGTCGGCCCGGTCAAGCTCTATGCGAGGCCGTGGCAGCTGCAATTCGCCGAGCCCGACCAGGCCCATCTCGAAGGCCATGTCCGCTCCTCCTATCGCAGCCAGGGCCGCCAGCGGATCGAGGTGGACCGCTCCGAGGGCAAGACCGTGGTGGTGGAGGCCTCCGACACCCACCGCCTCGCCGCCGGCCGCAAGGTCGGCCTGACGATCAACGCCGGCTACGTCTTCAAGGATTGACGGGGCGGCGCCAGCGCCGCGGAGGAAACGGTTGCGCTTCCTCCGCGGATCGGCTGTGACTCCCGCCGTCGAAATCGAGAGGGAGCATCCGGCATGTCGGGTCATGGAGCCATCGAAGGCTCGAACAAGAAGGTCGCGCTGCTGATCTCCGTGCTGGCGCTGTTCCTGGCGCTGGCCGAGACCCTGGCCAAGGGTGCGCAGACGGAAGCGCTCAGCGCCAACGTCGAATCCTCCAACCAATGGGCCTACTATCAGGCCCGCACCATCCGCGGCACCATCCTCAAGACCGCCGACGAGACCCTCGCCCTGATCCCGCCGGAGACGGCCAACGCACCGGCCATCGCGGCCAAGCGCGCGGAATGGGCCAAGACCATGGCCCGCTGGGAATCCGACCCCGCCACCGGCGACGGGCGCAAGGAGCTGCAGGAGAAGGCGCGGGCCTCGCAGGAGCACCGCGACCTCGCGCTCCATCGCTACCATCATTACGAGTTCGGCTCGGCCGCCTTCCAGATCGGCATCGTGCTCGCCTCGGCCCAGGTCATCACCGGCATCGCCGCGCTGACGCTGGCGGGCGGGTTCCTGGGCCTCGCCGGCCTCGTGATGCTGGGCTTCGGCCTCTACGCGCCGCACGTTCTGCCGTTCTTCCACTGACGCACGAATCCCGGCACCGAGCCTGGACTCTCGCCTCCTTCGCGACAGTTGAAGGAAAGGGAGGCGAGACATGGCGCAAGACAGCGAGCAGGAAGGCCGGCTGACCCGGGTCTCGGCCTTCGTCTTCCTTCACACCGAACATGCGGTCTATGCCGCCCTCGGCCTGCTCCTCGCCGGGACGGCGATCCTCGCGCTCATCGACGCGACGGGCCTGCTCTTCGGGGCGATCCGTCATCTCGGGGGCTCGGGCGAACTCCTCAAGATCGTCGACAGCCTGCTGTTCCTGCTGATGCTGGTGGAGATCCTGCACACGGTGCGGGTCTCGATGCGCTCGGGGCGGCTCACCTGCGAGCCCTTCCTCATCGTCGGACTGATCGCCTCGATCCGGCGCGTCCTCGTCATCACCCTGCAATCCTCCGAGGTGATGCACGCGCCGATGACGGCCGAGCGCGAGGCGCTGTTCCGCGCCTCCATGATCGAACTCGGGGTGCTGTCCGGGCTCATCCTCACCATGGTGATCTCGATCTTCCTGCTGCATCGCGCCCGCGACGACAACGAGGTGGCCGGCAAGGAATGATCCCGCCGTCTTGGAACTGGCTTCGCACTTGCGAAGACGAGGCCCGATCTTCAGATCAGGCCGATGAGACGAGCGGTCGCGACGCCGCGCGATGCTGCGGATGAGACGGACCGGGACCGATGATCAGCGCCTTCGACCTGTTCAAGATCGGGATCGGCCCGTCGAGCTCGCACACGGTGGGGCCGATGGTGGCGGCCCTCGATTTCCGCGAGCGGACGCGGCGCCGTCCCGGCCTCGCCCGCATCCGCGCCGAGATCTTCGGCTCCCTCGCCTGGACCGGGCGCGGGCACGGGACCGACATCGCCATCCTCCTCGGCCTCCTCGGCCATAGCCCCTCCGCCATCGACCCCGACCGGGTGCACGAATACGTGGCCGAGGCGAAGCGGACGGGCCGGCTCGGCCTCGGCGGGCCGGCTTTCGCCCTCGAGACCGATCTCGTCTTCAACTTCACCGAGGTGCTGCCGGTGCACACCAACGGCATGCGCTTCCGCGCCCTCGACAGTCAGGGCACGGTCCTCGACACGGTCACCTGCTATTCCATCGGCGGCGGCTTCGTCGTCGGCGAGGAGGAGGTCCGCGCGGGCGAGGCGGTGGAGTTTCCGCTGCCCTATGCCAGCGCCGCCGATCTTCTGGCCACGTGCCTGCGCACCGGCTTCTCCATCGCCCAGGTCCAGCGCGCCAACGAGGGCGCGAGCCGCAGCCGCGAGGCCATCGACGAGGGCCTGGACGCCATCCGCGACGCGATGTTCGCCTGTATCGACCGGGGCCTGCGCCAGACCGGCGAACTGCCCGGCGGCCTCAAGGTGCGGCGGCGGGCCAAGAAGCTGTTCGAGGACCTGGAGGCCAACCGCCACCTCAACGCCCGGCCGGCCCACGAGATCATGGACTGGATCAGCCTGTTCGCCCTCGCGGTGAACGAGGAGAACGCCGCCGGCGGCCGGGTGGTGACCGCCCCCACCAACGGCGCCGCCGGGATCGTCCCGGCCGTCCTGCGCTACGCCCGCGACTTCTGCCCCGGCTGGTCGGACGAGCGCGGCCGCGAATTCCTGCTGGTGGCGGCCGCCATCGGCGGTCTCATCAAGAGCCGCGCCTCGATTTCCGGCGCCGAGGTCGGCTGCCAGGGGGAGGTCGGCTCGGCGGCGGCCATGGCGGCGGCGGGGCTGGCCGCGCTGCTCGGCGGCTCGACCCTGCAGATCGAGAACGCCGCCGAGATCGCCATGGAGCACCATCTGGGCATGACCTGCGACCCGATCGGCGGCCTCGTCCAGATCCCCTGTATCGAGCGCAACGCCTTCGGCGCCAACAAGGCGGTGGTGGCCGCCTCCCTGGCTTTGCGCGGCGACGGCATCCACCGGGTCAGCCTCGACGAGGTCATCGAGACCATGCGCCAGACCGGCCACGACATGCAGGCGAAATACAAGGAGACCTCGCTCGGCGGCCTCGCGGTGAACGTGGCGGCGTGTTGAGCCGCCGATCCCGTCTCGGCCGTCACGGCCGGTTCTGCAGATTATCCAGACGGTGACGAGCAAAACCCATGGCCGTCCGTGCACTCTGCGAACCCTCGGGTGCCGGGGCTAGCTGGCGAGACGCTGCGCCTGACGCTTGGCCGCATCGAAGGCCTGAAGATCGAGGGCGAGATTGATGACGTGGGCGCTCTTCAGGCGTGTCGGCTCGATCGCGCTTCCGATACCGTGCTGCAGGTAGACTTCTTCCACCTCCGGCGTTCGCATCGCGCCGCCCATGGTCCAGTTGGGGAATGAGCGGCTCTGAACATTGCGCGCATCCATGATGGTTGCGGTGGCGTGGCGCGGGTCGCGTGCAATTCGAGTATAGGTGGCACTCACCTGGGCTTGCTCACCCGCCAGAATCTGAATGAACCACGTCTTGTCGAAAATGAGGAAGCCGGTGATCCCGTCTCTGCTATTATTGCGCTGAGAAGCGGAAACGATGTCCCGCAGATTCGTAAGCATTGCGCGGTCGTTACCCTGCACGACGTTACGGCTATAATAGACGAGTTGGTGAATCATCGTAGATTTTCACTTCCGTTAAAAAGCGAAGCGTAAGAAAATGATCGTCTCTGACGCTCATGCAGCCCACCAACGCCGCACGAACGATATCGGCCTTGACCCGATTGTCTTGTTTGATCGCGAAGTTAATCAAATCCGAATACGCAACGATAAGCAGCTCTTGGAATCCTCTTCACCGCTCGGGCCAGCGACAGGCGGAGGTCTTTACGCGACGTGCCGGATGCCGGGAAACGGTCCCAGCCGAGATTTCGGTATGAACGGCGAGAAGATCGCTCACCGTCCAGCCGAGAGCCCGATCACGGGATTCAGAGCCTATGCCTGGGTCCGGATCGCGCCCGAGGTACCCGAAATCGTCTCCTGGGAGAGGAGACGCACGCCGCCGTCAGCGGCGTCCCCGGTCCTTGCCCTCCGCCGCCCGGCGCAGGGCCTCGGCCATGGCCCCGTCGGGGGCCGGGCCGCGTGGCGCCGGGGCCGGCGCGGGTCTCTGCTGGGGGCGTGAGGAGGAGCGCTCCTCCTGTCGCCCCGGTCGCGGCGCGCCCGCTTCCTCCGAGCGCATGCTGAGCGCGATGCGCTTGCGGTTGGCATCCACCTCGACGACGCGCACCTGCACCACGTCGCCGGGCTTCACCACCTCGCGGGGGTCCTTCACGAACCGGTCGGCCAGGACCGAGATGTGGACGAGGCCGTCCTGGTGGACGCCGATATCCACGAAGGCGCCGAAGGCGGCGACGTTGGTCACGACACCTTCGAGGCGCATGCCGGGCCGGAGATCCGAAATCTTCTCGACGCCCTCCTGGAAGGTCGCGGTCTTGAAGGCCGGGCGCGGGTCGCGGCCGGGCTTTTCCAATTCCGACAGAATGTCGGTGACCGTGGGCAGGCCGAAGGTCTCGTCGGTGAAGCGCTTCGGGTCGAGGCTCTTCAGGACGGGGCCGTTGCCGATGACGGCCTGGATGGGCTGTCCGGCGGCGGCGAGGATGCGGCGCACCACCGGATAGGCCTCCGGATGCACGCCCGACGCGTCGAGGGGATCGTCGCCGTCGCGGATGCGCAGGAAGCCGGCGGCGAGCTCATAGGCCTTGGGGCCGAGGCCGGCGACCTTCTTGAGGCTGGCGCGGGTGCGGAACGGCCCCTTCTCGTCCCGCGTCGTCACGATGTTGGCCGCCACCCGCTCGGAGAGGCCGGAGACGCGGGCGAGCAGGGGCGCGGAGGCGATGTTCACGTCGACGCCGACGCCGTTCACGCAATCCTCCACCACCGCATCGAGGGCCTTGGAGAGCTGACCCTCGCCGAGATCGTGCTGGTACTGGCCGACGCCGATGGCCTTCGGCTCGATCTTCACCAGTTCGGCGAGCGGGTCCTGCAGGCGCCGGGCGATGGAGACCGCCCCGCGCAGGGTCACGTCGAGGCCCGGCAATTCGGCGCTGGCATAGGCGGAGGCCGAATAGACCGAGGCGCCGGCCTCCGACACCATCACCTTTGTGAGCTTCAACTCCGGCTGCTTGGCGATGAGTTCGGCGGCGAGCTTGTCGGTCTCCCGCGAGGCGGTGCCGTTGCCGATGGCGATGAGCTCGACCTTATGGGCGCGGCAGAGCTTGGCCAGCGCGACGAGGGCGCCGTTCCAGTCCCGGCGCGGTTCGTGCGGGTAGATCACGTCGGTGGCCGCGACCTTGCCGGTGGCGTCGACCACCGCGACCTTCACCCCCGTCCGGAACCCCGGATCGAGGCCGAGGGTCGGCCGGGCACCGGCGGGGGCGGCAAGCAACAGGTCGCGCAGGTTGCCGGCAAAGACGCTCACCGCACCGGTCTCGGCCACCTGTTTCAGG
This sequence comes from Methylobacterium bullatum, assembly GCF_014845095.1. GTDB lineage: Bacteria > Pseudomonadota > Alphaproteobacteria > Rhizobiales > Beijerinckiaceae > Methylobacterium > Methylobacterium bullatum. The sequence continues at coordinate 74,857 of NZ_NKUG01000077.1, forward strand.
CGTCCGCGCAGGTCGGTGTCGAGGGCGGGTTTCAGCTTGGTGCGCCAGGTCCGGCGCACGGTCTCCATCAGGAAACGGTCCCCCGGCCGGCCGTGATCGCCGATGCGGAAGGCGCGGGCGATGCGCAGTTCCTGCCAGGAGGGCACGCCCTTCTCGGCCACGTCGCCGGGGGCATCGGTGATGTCGAGGTCGAGGATCTCCTCCTTCTCGCCCCGGTACAGAGCCAGGATGCGGTGCGAGGGCAGGCGCGTGAGCGGTTCGGAGAAATCGAAATAGTCGGCGAACTTCTCGCCCGCCGCCTCCTTGCCCTTCTTGACGGTGGAGGTCATCCGGCCGCGCTGCCAGACCGTGTCGCGCAAGCTTCCCACCAGTTCCGGGTCCTCGCCGAACCGCTCGATCAGGATGGTGCGCGCGCCCTCCAGCGCGGCCTCGACATCGGCGACGCCCTTGCCCGCATCGACGAAGGCGGCGGCGGCCTGTTCCGGCGCGCGTTCGGGATGGGCGAGCAGCGCCTCGGCGAGGGGGCCGAGCCCGGCCTCGCGGGCGGCCTGCGCCTTGGTGCGGCGCTTCACCTTGAACGGGAGGTAGAGGTCTTCGAGGCGCGCCTTGGTGTCGGCGGCGAGGATGCGGGCCTTCAAGGCAGGGTCGAGCTTGCCCTGGCCGTCGATGCTGTCGAGGATGGCGGCGCGGCGCGCCTCGAGGTCGCGCAGATAGGCGAGGCGCTCCTCCAGATCGCGGAGCTGGGAATCGTCGAGGCCGCCGGTGACCTCCTTGCGGTAGCGCGCGATGAACGGCACCGTCGACCCGCCATCGAGAAGCTCGACGGCCGCAGCGACCTGCCGCTCGGCGACCTTGAGCTCCGCCGCGATGGTTGCAGTGATGGCGGCCATGGAATCCTCGCGCGCGTGAAGGGGCCGCGGTGTCTACAGGCCGGGCCGGAGCGTGGTCAAACCGCATCCGGCCGCCCCGCCGGGCTCCCGGGCCGAGGTGTTCGTGACAAAGCCCCCCGTGTCGATACCGATTGTCGTGAAAGCGGACGCCGAACACGCTTGCCTGCCATGGACATGGGGTTCGTCGCAGCGGAGACTTGTCGAAAGAACAAACGGGTCAGGGAGAGAATCGCATGAGGCTCAGGCTTGCTCTGGCCGCGCTCGTCGTCGCCTTCGCGGGGGCGGCCTCGGCGGAACCCCCGACCTTCCAGGTCGATCCGGCTTGGCCCAAGCCCCTGCCGAACGACTGGATCATGGGCCAGGCCTCCGGCGTCGCGGTGGATGCCGAGGACCGGATCTGGGTGGTGCAGCGGCCCCGCTCGCTGACCGATGACGAGAAGGCGGCGAGCCTCACGCCGCCGCGCACCAAATGCTGCCACCCCGCCCCTCCCGTGCTGGTCTTCGACCAGGCGGGCACCCTCGTCCGGTCATGGGGCGGGCCGGGCGAAGGCTATGACTGGCCGCAGAACGAGCACGGCATCCATATCGACCACAAGGGCTTCGTCTGGCTCGCCGGCAACGGCGAGCAGGACGGTCTGATCCTGAAATTCACGCCGGAGGGCAAATTCGTCCTGCAGATCGGCAAGCAGGGGCCGCAGACCAACAGCCTCGACACCACCCGCCTTGGCCGCCCCGCCGCCATGCAGGTGGACCCGGAGACCAACGAGCTCTTCGTGGCCGACGGCTATTACAACCACCGGGTCATCGTGTTCGATGCCGAGACCGGGGCGTTCAAGCGGATGTGGGGCGCCTACGGCAAGCCGCCCACCGACGAAGCGCTGCCCGCCTACGACCCGGCCGCCGCGCCGGCCCAGCAATTCCGCAACCCGGTCCATTGCGTCCAGATCGCCCGCGACGGGCTGGTCTATGTCTGCGACCGGGCCAATGACCGGGTCCAGGTGTTCCGCCGCGACGGCAGTTTCGTGAAGGAGTTCTTCGTGGAAAAGAACACCCGCGCCAACGGCTCGGTCTGGGAACTGGCCCTCTGGCCCGACCCCGACCAGACCTACCTCCTCAATGCGGACGGCGCCAACAACGAGGTCCGCACCCTCAAGCGCGACACCGGCGAAGTGCTCGGCGCCTTCGGCCGCAACGGCCGCATGGCCGGCGACTTCCACTGGGTCCACAACCTCGCCGTGGACAGCAAGGGCAACGTGTTCACCACGGAGGTGGATACGGGCAAGCGCGCGCAGAAGTTCTTGTTCAAGGGGGAGATGGTGGTGCGCAAGCGGGTGGGGCCGTAGGAGGCCGGAATGGGAAAAAGTAAGCGTCGACTCATGGTGTTCGCTCCCGGGGAAATAGGATAGGCCTTGAAGTAGCCGTCGACGCGAGACTGATTATGTCGCTGACTAACCTTCTGGTACCGACCTACAGGAACATGTTGCGGACGCTGGCCGGGCTGCTGGACAAGGCAGAGCATCAGAGGGTGGATCCGGCCAATGGTCTGCTATCGGCGCGTCTGGCACCGGATATGTACCCGTTAGCGTCACAGGTGTGTTTTGCCACCTACCAAGCTCAGGAGGCGACGTTCCGCCTTCGCGGCGAAGATATTCCCCAATCGCTTGCTGCCGTGGCGGCCGAGGGGCGCAATGCCGGCGACGTGCCCGGCTCAATCGCGGATGCACGGGCTCGCATCGCCGACGCATTGGCGCGTCTGGACAGCCTCTCGGACAATGCCCTCGATTCCGGAGCGACCCTGCAGATCACGATCGAGCTTCCGGGCAACATCACGTTCGATATGAGCGGCGAACAATACGCTCGGGATTGGGCTCTGCCTCAGTTCTACTTCCACGTCATCACCGCCTACGCCATCTTGCGACATCACGGCATCGCGCTCGGCAAAGCCGACTATGTGCCTCACATGTTCGCGTATCTCCGGCCCGGATCGCTGCCATGAGCATGACCGGAGAGCGGCTTGGCTGCCCGCAACCCGCTCCCATTCCTCAAAACCGCCCCGCCACCGTCAACCGCACCGCCATCGGCTCCACCGGATGCAGATGCGTGTCCGCCACCCCGCCGGCGGGCTCTCCCCGCAGCCGCGACTCATAAAAATAATCGATCTGGCTCGCCTTGACGTTGAGCAGGTTGAGGATGTCGAGCTGCACCGTGACGCCGTTGTCGAAATTGTAGCCGATGCGGCCGTTCACCAGGGTGGTGGGCTTCGAGCGGACGGAATTGTCCTCGATGAGCGGGCGTGGGCCGAAATAGCGAAGCCGTAGCGTACCGAACCAGCCCAGCGACTCGCCCAGCGTAAAGCCGGCGGCCGCGATGGCGGTAGGGGCGGCGGGGATGCGGCTCCCCGCAGGGTCGCGGTCGGCAAAGCGCGCATGGGTCACGGTGAGGTCGGCGTCGAGAGCGAGCCAGGGCGTCACCGCGTAGTGGTTGGTCCACTCGATGCCGGTGCGCCGGCTCGGGCGGCTCGGCTCGGTGGTGCCCGCATCACCCACGAACAGGTTCTCGGAATCGAAATCGAGCTGGAACAGGGTCACGGTCGACTCGAGACCGGCGATGGAGCGGTTGCGGATGCCGACCTCCGAGCCCACCGAGCGCACCAGCAGGGGCACCCGGTCGAGGGGGAACAGGGGATTGCCCGGATCGACCGTGATGGTCGCGCCCCGGGCGTCGTTGGAATGGAAACCCTCGCCGTAATTCACGAACAGCTCGGTCTCGGCCCAGGGGCCGAACACGACGCCGAGCTTGGGGCTGACGATGCCGTCCCGCGCATGGCCCGAATTCAGCGGATTGTTCGATCTCACGGTGGCGTCGTAGGCGTCGGCGCGCAGGCCGACGCTGGTGCGCAGCCACTCGGTCCAGCGCAGGCGGTTCTCAAAGTAGAGGGCGGCGCTGCCCTCCTGCACGCGGTCGTCGCGCACGGTGGAGAGGGAGGTGCGCGCCCGCGTGTTGAACAGGCCCACATGGATGTCGTCGAACCGCGCCTGCACGCCGATCTCGTTCTCCATGGCGAGACCGAACAGCTCACCCTTGAACACCCGCGCGATCTCGCCGCCGGCGACGGTGCGGCTGTCGAGCTGGCGGAACTGGTCGCCATTGACCGGATCGTTGAGGAAATAGGTGAAGTTGTTGAACAGGTTGAGATTCGAGCGGATGACGTAGGCGCTGGCGCGGGTGACGCCGCCGTCGTCCGACCGGCTCCAGCGGCCCGACAGGGAGAAGCGGCTCGCATTACCCCCATCGCTTGGGTCGAGGGTGCCGAAGCGGCCGATCAGGCCCTCGGAGATCGCCCGCTGAGGGATCTGGTTCGTCGCCGTCCAGCGGTTGGAATAGGCCATGCCGGTGAGGGAGAACCCGTCGAGGGCGGTGCCCTGGCTGTAGCGCAGCACGCCGTTGAGCTTTCGGATGGCGTCCGGCACCACCCAGGGGCCGTCATAGACCTGAGCCTCGCCGGCGGCGAGGAGCGTCCCCTCCCCCAGCGGCGCGGAGGCGATGGTGAGCGCCCGCTTGTAGCCGAAGCTGCCGAGGGAGGTGAGCGCGAGAGGGCGGGGCACCGCGTCGATCGTGTCGATCCGCACCGAACCGGCGGAGGCGAAATCCCCGTCGCGGGCGAAATACGGGCCCTTGTGGAACTCCACCGCGCCGACGAGTTCGGGAATGAGGAAGTTGATGTCGGCATAGCCCTGGCCGTGGCCATGGGTGCGCATGTTGGCGGGCATGCCGTCGATGGTGATGGCGATGTCGCTGCCGTGGTCGAGGTTGAAGCCGCGCAGGAAGTACTGGTTGGCTTTTCCCTCGCCGGAATGCTGCGTGACGATGAGGCCGGGCACGGCTTCCAGTACCTCGCCGGGGCGGGTGACCGGCCGGTCGTTGAGGGCCTTGCCGGTGATGACGCCGGAACTCGACGTCAGCGCGGGAGCGGACAGGGCGCCGAACGCTTCGGCCCCGCCGGCTCCACCCGTGGCCCCGCCGAGGCCGGGACCGGCAGCGGGGGGCGGACGCATGTCGGCGGCCACGGAAAGTTCGTCGAGGGTCGCCTCGGCGATGGTCGCCGCGCCGGACTGGGCGAGGACCGGTGACGCGGATGTCAGCAGCGCGAGGACGAGGAGGGGATGGAGAGCGCGTGGAGGATGGGCAGACACGGGCGAAACCTCGGGCGACGGCAGTGGCACGTCACCGCGAACGAAGCCGATGCGTTCGCGACATGCGAACGCCCCGACACCCCACCGGGACACCCCGCCCGATGCGTTTCGCGTGTGACCACGACTGACGGCAGGTCTCCTGGCTCGCGGGTCACCGCCCTCTCATCGTCTTCCCAGAGGCCGGAGCCTCCAGTGACGTGTTGATGATGGGCTCGCCGCTTACAGTTGCGGGGGCAGCCGCGGCATCGGACGCAAGATCCTAACCGCGTTCCCTTTTGATCCCCCGAGGGGGAACCGTCATCGTCAGGCTAGGTCGGCCGCAACGGGAGGGTCAATGGCGAGATGTTCCCGCATCGACCATCGCCGCCGCCCTGTCGCATCACGGCAACGTCCGGCATCACTCCGGGAGCGAGTCGAGGTTCCTCGGCTCCTCGATGCGGCGGCCGTTTGTCTCGGCCCGGAAGCGTTTGCCCATCTCGTAGGCCGATTTGCGCATGCGCATGATGCCGCCCAGCGGCCGGTGCGCGGCCAGCCCGTGCCACGGGCTGAACGACAGGCCGTCATCGACGAAAGCCGCGCGGGCCTCGCTCCAGCTCGTCTGCGGCGCGGCGGTGAGGGTGGCGATGGTGCGGTAGGGGCTCGTTGCCTCCGACCAGACCACGGAGGCATCCTCCACCGGCATGTCGTCGAGGTTCAGGCAGAGCTGCGCCCGCAACTCCCAGGTGCCGCCATGGCGGCGGAAATGCGCCAGCACCGCCTCGCGGATCGCATTGGGGGCGCTCGTGTCGTCCAGCGGCTTGTCGGTGAGCGCCGTCAGGTCCGGCGAGACCGGGACGAGCGCGATCTTGGCGATGTGATCGCCGAAGCGCAGCGGAACCTGGCTGTAGAAGCTGTCGCCCAGAATGTGCGTCTCGGGCTGTCCGCCCAGCGTCGCCAGGGCCGGGCTCGGCGAACCGGTGGCCGCCACGACCGCGCTCTGCACGCCGCGCAACGCCGCCGAGGCGACCTTCTTGAGCCCCTCCGCCCGATCCGTGGTTTTGGCGAGGAGCTTCAGGGTCGCCAGGAACTGCTTCGGTCCCGGCGCCGAGAAGGCCGGCCCGTTGACGAGCACGAAATCCTGGGTGGCGTCCCCCTCCGACCCCTCCAGCCGTTCGCCTTCGACACCGACGATCTTGATCGCCACGCCGCGCGGAGTGGAGACGCTGTCGTCCAGGATATCACCGGGGATGGTCGAGAAGCGCATCACCACGGGGTAGCGCCCCGCCTGCGCGAACAGGCCCTGCGCCAGTTCGGGGGATAGGCCGGGCGCCACCTCCAACTCGGCCCTCAAGGCGCCATGCGCCTTGGCATGGACGCTGCGGATGGCATGACCGCCATGGGCGAGGGTCGTCTCGCTGATGGAGCGCATGGTCTCGTTCAGGGACCGGCTGGTCTCGGCCTCGTCGGCGTCAGGGGTCTCGACGGCGGGCGTGTAGCGCAGGTAGGGGGTCTCGATCGCCAAGGGTGCTGCTCCGGGGGATGGCGGATGCCGCGCCCCGAGGCGCTTCTAAGGCCTTGAGGGAACCGGGCGGCTCCGCAACTTGGTGGTGTTCCAAGTTGAGAATCCCCGACCGGTGCTCCCGTTCCGATCCCTGCGGCAACTCGCCAAGTCGTGAAATCGGCGATCAGGCGGCGTTGTCCCAGGTCTCGCTGATCGGACGCCCGCCGCGCATGAGGCGCGCGCGCAGGATGACGTCACCGGGCGGCAGCGGCGTCGGCGGACGCCATTCCACGTAGAGGCGCCAGCCCCCGGTCTGGGGCACCCGCTCCACCACCGGATCGACCATGGCGCCGGCGCTGGCCGAGACCTCGGCCGCGATGTCACCGTCTGGGCCGGTGGGCAGGCCCGGTCCTTCGAAATCGATGACGTAGAGGCGCCGCTCCGGACTCGGCGGCGTGGTCGGCCGCAGGCGCTCGGCCGAACCGACATGGGTGGAGACCACCCGGGCGAGCGCGCTCAGTACGGCGGTGTCCGGTTCGGCCCCGATGGTGGCGAGCGTGTAGGCGAGGTCGAGGGCGCTTCCCGCCGTGACGGGTGCGGCCGGCACGAAGGCGGCGACGATGTTGTCCATGTACTCTTCGCGGGACGGGATCTCGAAGAGCTGCACCGCCCCGGCGCCGAACCCCGCCTGGGGCGTGACCCAGAGGCCGGGCCGGGCCTCGTGTCGGGCCTGGACGTCGAGATAGGCGGCAAAGCTTCGCTCGCGCTGGAGAAGTCCGAACCCATCGAGGGGATCGACCCGGAACGCCGAGATCTGCGGATCGCGCCGTCCGTTGCTCAAGGGACGCCATAGGCGGTCGTCCTTGGTCGCCACCACCAGCCCGTCGGAATCGTGAACCTGCGGCCGGAAATCGTCGAAGGGCGCGGCTCCGCGCGCGCCCGGACCGTTCGCTCCGTGCAAGAACATGCTGGTGAGCGGCGCGAGGCCGAGACGCGGGATCGCGGCGCGGGGATGCAGCGAGGCGGTGACGACCATCCGCGAGGTCTCGCCGGGTTCGACCACGAAGCGGTAGGCGCCCGCGAGGCTCGGCGAATCGAGGAGCGCCAGGATCGTGACGGCGCGGGCCTCGGCCTTCGGCTCGCAGATCCAGAACGCCGTGAAGTCCGGAAACTCCTCCGCTCCCGGACCGCCGGTCTGGATCGCGGCACCGCGCGCCGACAGGCCGTATTCCTGCGTCTTTCCGCGAAGCCGGAAATACGAGGCGCCGAGGAAGACCAGGAATTCCTCCTGGTGAGCCGGCTTCCTATCGTCGAAGGCGTGATGCAGCCGGAAGCCGGCAAAGCCGAGATCGCGGGAAAAGTCCTGCCCGGCGAGGTCGGAGCCGAGATCGAACAGGCCCGACTGGTACAGGATCGGCTGCGGCGGCCCGTCCGGCGGCTGGAGGAACAGGGCGACGCGCTTCTTCTGCAGGAAGCCGCGATGGAACAGCTGCAGCGAGAACGAACCACCGAGGCGAGGGGCCGCGTCGGGGCGGAAGGTGATCGCGCGGTAGCCGTCGTAGCTGAGGCCGGCGAGCGGGGCCGGGAGATCGTCCGGAGCGGGCCGGTAAGGTGAGGCCGCGAGGCGGCGGGCCTGGGCCACGACGCCCTCGAAGGTCATCGGCGCGTCGCGCGGTGGGTCGAGAGTGTCGGCGGCCATCGTTCTGGCGGTATTCAGGTCGACGGCACTAGGCATTATGATGCCTGCTGTCAGACCGAGCGCGGTTCGCAAGGTCTGCCGCCGCGAGAGGGGCTCGCGTCCCGAACGCTCGTCTCCACCGTCGTCCCGTGTCATCGATGCCCTTCGTGTCGTGACGGATGACGGCCCATCTCAGCCTTGATCGAGTGTCCATCGCCCCATGTCCATCACCCGGTTGTCGCACGACGCATCCCAAGCCGGAATCCCGGACCCGGTGATTCCGGCGAGCCGGCCGAGCGAGACGCCCTCGTTCGAGGCGCCGTCGCTCCTGTGGCGGCGGCTCCTGCTGGCGGTGCCGACCCTGGCCACCGCGGCGGCGATCGCGTGGCTCGCCGTGTCCGCCTATGGACGCCCCGACGGCGCCTTGGGCTGGGCCGTGCTGGTCCTGTTCGGCCTCGTGATGGCGTGGCAATCCTTCGTCGCCTGGCAATACGTCTACGGACTCGTGGCGGTCGCGTTCGGCGATGCCGCCAAATCCGCGATCGAGATCCGCTCGGCCACGGTGCCGGCCACCGCCTCGGGCCTGAGCCGCACGGCGGCCGTGGTGGCGATCCATGCCGAAGATGCGGTGGCGGTGTTCGCCGCCCTTCGCGTCATGGCCCGCTCGCTCCAGCGTGGCGGCGGCGACGGGTCCGATATCGACATCTTCGTCCTCTCCGATACGCGCGACGGCGCCATCGCGGCGGTGGAGGAGCATGAATTCGCGCGGATCGAGGCCTGGGCGCGCCTGAACGGCCCCGGCCTGCCGCGCTTCCGCTACCGGCGGCGCCAGGACAATGCGGGCCGCAAGGCCGGCAACATCACGGAGTTCTGTCGGAGCTACGGCGACGAGTACGATTTCATGATCGTGCTCGATGCCGACAGCCTGATGACCGGCGCCGCCATGCGCCGCCTCGCCCGGCTGATGGAGGAAGCCCCCCGTGTCGGGCTGATCCAGACCGTCTCCTACGCCACCGGCCGGGACACGCTGTTCGCCCGTATCCAGCAATTCGCCGTGCGGCTCTACGCGCCGCTGTCGATCCGCTGCCTCGAGACCTGGCAGGGCGCGGATGGAAGCTATTGGGGCCACAACGCGATCCTGCGGGTCGCGGCCTTCGCCGACAATGCCGAACTGCCGGTGCTGCCCGGCAAGGCGCCGCTGGGCGGCGAGATCCTGTGCCACGACATCGTCGAAGGAGCGCTCCTGCGCCGGGCCGGATGGGAGGTCCGCCTCCTGCCGGAGATGGGCGGCACCTGGGAAGAGATGCCGACGAACCTCGTCGATCTCCTCGGGCGCGAGCGGCGCTGGTGCCAGGGCAACATGCAGCACCTGCGCGTCACCACCCTGCCGGGCCTGCGGGCGGCGAGCCGCTGGCACCTCATCGTCGGCATCCTGTCCTACCTCGCCTGCCCGCTCTGGGTGCTGTTCCTCGCCGCCGCCTCGATCCAGGCCGCCGTCACCGGCGATCTCGGCCTCCTGGCCTATGGGCTCACCGGGACGGGCCTCGCCGCCCATGCGCTGGCCGCCCTCGTCGTCGTCGTGATGGCCCTGCCGAAGCTCCTCAGCCTCGGCCATGTCCTGGCCTCGCCGACCCGCCGCGCGGCCTTCGGCGGCACCGCCTCGTTGCTGAAGAGCGCCGTGCTCGAACAAATCGTCTGGGTGCTGCTCTGGCCGGTCATGACGGTCTTTGCCGCGGGTGCCGTCGCCACCACCTTCATCGGCCGCGTGGTGCGCTGGGATTCGCAGGTGCGCGACGACCGTCGGGTGCCGTGGTCCGAGGCGATTCGCCTGCAGGTGGACGCCCTCGTGGCGGGTGCGCTGCTCGCCGGCCTGCTCGTTTATGCCGGCGATCCCTGGCTCGCCCTGTGGATGGGGCCGGTGGCCCTCGCGCTCCTCACGAGCCCGGCCTTCAGCGTGCTGACCAGCCGCGCCGATTTCGGCCGTGCCTCGCAGAGGAACGGCCTGTTCCTCTCCATCGACGACACGGACCGCGCCCCCGAACTCCTCGACCTGGCCTCGGTCCGCCGGGGCGAGGAGCGGGGCCTGCGCCTCCATCAGGAAGCCTGGGCGAGCTGAGGAACCGGCCTCTCCGCGCCGCGATGAGGCCGAAGGGGCGACGAAGGGGCGAGAGGCTGGAAGCCAGGTCCGAACCCGATCCGATCTTGCCGTGGATGCGGGCGCGCGGTGTCGCCCGGAGAGGTCATCCGCCCGCTTGCGACCCTTTTACGCTCCACGGACCCCCAACATCCATTTCGGTTGCCTCATCAAGGACTTCATGCCTAACGTCGGGGCTCGGACGGGTCGGGTGACGAAGGATTTGGCTCGTTGGGTGCAGACGACACGAGGGCTGAACCGGGCCTGCCGTACTTCTGCCTGACGACGTCGGGCTTGCCTCCCGGAGAGGCTTTCGAGCAATGGCGCACGCTCCTGGCGCCGATGTACGAGGTCAGTCCGACGACGCGATCCGCCGTCCTGCCTTTCGGCACCAACATCGCGTACCCGATCGACGACCTCGTCGCTCATCGCACCCTGCTCTCGACCCAGCGGCTCCAGCGCGATCGCCGACGTGTCGATGCCGGTTCCGACCAGTACATCGTCCAACTCTACCGGTCCGGCCGCTTTCAGGGCACCGTCGCCGGCAAAGCGGTCTCGGCCTCGGCCGGCACCGTGACCTTCATCGGCCGCCGTCATCTGCTCGATGGCATGCTCGACCGGGCCGATACGACCGGCATCGTGATCCCCTGCTCCCACCTCCACGGGCTACCGCTCGAGGACCATGACATGCTCTTCGATGCGGCCCGCAACCGGTTGCTCGCCGCACGCATTCTGGACCTCTACCGCCGCTTGCCGACCACGCGCCCCGACGACGCCCCGGCTCTCGCCGTCGAGTTCGTTGGCTTCCTGCGCCGCCTGCTCGATCCCTCGCGGGCCAAGGACGTGCTCGAAGGCCGCGAACTCGACGGCGGCCTGATGGCGCTGGCCAGGATGATCGTGCGGGAAAACCTGTCCCGGTCCGATCTGTCGCCCGCCTTCGTCGCCGGACAGATGCGGGTCTCGCGGGCCACGCTCTACCGGCTGTTCGAGCCGGAAGGAGGCGTGATGCACTTCGTGCAGGGCGAGCGCCTGAAGGCCATGCGCGACGCGCTGGCCGATCCGATGGAGACGCGCACCCTTGCCCGCTTGGCCGAGGTCTTCGGCTTCAGCAGTGCCTCGCAGCTCAGCCGCAGCTTCCGCAACCGCTTCGGCGCGCCACCCCAGGCTTGGCGGGTCGAGCGTCGGGTGGTTCAGCAGATCAGCGGTCAGGGGACGGTGCAGCACGTCTGGAAGTGGCTTCGCGAAACGCGATGACCTCGTCCGGATGGACCCGGTCGATCGACGCCGAGAGACGGCGGCCGCATGTCATGCCACGCCTCAGTGTTCCTGCCCCGCAGGTCAGGCCCACCGAGGTCCGGTGTGAGGCGCACTGATCCGGGCCTTCGAGCAGGCACCGGCGGGAGCCCCGATAAGCTAGGGTTTCTCCAGCACCTCGATCGGGTTGGTGCGCTGGCTCGGCCTGGGCTCGGCGGTGGCCGCACCGGCATTGCCGTCCGGCTTCTCACGCCGGGCGCCGGAGCTGGTATCGGCGCCGGGTCCGGTGCCCTGGGTCGGCACCGTGCCGCTGGCCAGTTCGAGGCAGGTCACCATCTCCACGTAGGACGGGAAGCCGCCGGCCTGGAACTGCTTCTCGCACTGGGTCTTGGCGGCCGGCGAGTAATCGCCCCAGCGGCGCTGGGCTTCCTTGCGCGCCGCCTCCTCCGAACGCAGGCAGCCCTCGACGGTGGCGTTGTCGCTGACGCTGGCCTCCGCACGGACCGAGGATTTGCAGGTCGCCTGAACGTCGAGCTTGGGCGGCCCATCGGCGGCCGGGGCCACATTCGTGAGGGCGACGAGCGCGAGGGCTCCGGTCAGGAGGGGAACAGGGTATCGCATTGGGTCGTCCTCGCTCGCATCGCGGCGACCGCCCGGCGGCGGTCCGTCCCTCGCACAATGCGCGAAGGGCGGGATCGCACCAAGAACCGACGAGGAAATCAGCCCAGCGCCACGTCGAGATCCGCGAACAGGTCGTCCACATGCTCGATTCCCACGGAGAGCCGCAGGAGATCGGGCGGACACGGCGTGCCCGGCCCCTCCACCGAGGCGCGATGCTCGATCAGGCTCTCGACGCCGCCGAGCGACGTGGCGCGCTTCCACAGGCGCACCCGCGCCGCCGTGGCGATGGCCGCCTCCTCGCCGGCCGCGACCCGGATCGACAGCATGAAACCGAAGCCGCCCTCCATCTGCCGCGCCGCCACCGCGTGGCCGGGATCGCCCGGCAGGCCGGGATAGAGCACCGAGGCCACGCGCGGATGCGCCGAGAAGCGCCGGGCGAGGTCCGCGGCGGAAGCCGATTGCGCGGCGACGCGAAGCGGCAGGGTCCGCAGCGAGCGCATCAGAAGATAGGCCTCGAACGGCCCGAGGATCGCCCCGCCGCCGGCCCGGATCGCGCCGATGCGCTCCCAGAACCCATCGGCGCGGGCCGAGGCCAGGACGCCGGCGACCACGTCGGAATGCCCGTTCAGGATCTTGGTGGCCGAGTGCATGACGATGTCGGCCCCGAGCCGCAGGGGCCGCGTGTGGATCGGCGAGGCGGCGGTGGAATCGATGGCCAGACGCGCCCCCGCCGCGTGCGCGATCTCGGCTGCGGCGGCGATGTCGGTGATGGTCCAGAGCGGATTGCCGGGCGTCTCCACCCAGACCAGCTTCGTCGTGCCCGGCCTGATCGCGGCGCGCAGGGCGTCGAGGTCGTC